>CALRTD020000231.1:0-6967 GCA_943371015.1 Synechococcus sp. UW140
GATTAAAGGTTTACCTTTTCATTTTAACAGACTGCCCGCGCTAAAGACATAAAAAATAATTGTGACGATTGACTGGAAAAAGAAAAATACTACATTTGCGCTCCGTTTTAAAAACAACGGCGAGATAGCTCAGCTGGTTAGAGCGCAGCACTCATAATGCTGAGGTTCCGAGTTCGACCCTCGGTCTCGCTACCAAAACCGCTTCCGATTCCGGAAGCGGGTTTTAGTTTATTTTAATCCAACCTTTCCAGCTGTTAGACGTCTTTTCATCACAATGCGCTTGTTAACGGAGCGTTTTATCTGCCTAAATGTGTATTTTTGATTTACATCATTCTATGCGCTACTTCCTTTTTCTTTTTGCATTGTTTTTTCTGCTCCCGGCCTTGTCTTTTGCGCAAAAGCCTGATGAACAGTTACCTTATCGTATGAATATCAGGCTCGAAGGTTCAGTGCCGCATGGGTTGAGCAACAAAGCCTTTCGCCGCAGCTTTACCGGTGTTTACGAAATACAGGCCACCACATCGGTTGAGCTTTTCAGCGGATTTTCTATTGGCGGCGCCTACCGAAACACACTCTGGAGCACTGCCGACAATAAAATTCAGGGCATCAATACCAATGCACAAACGCATGGAATAGGAGTGCGGCTGGCTTACGATAAACGCCTGAGCCGCACGGCCTGTGTTTATGGGGCTTTCAGTATGGGAAGGTCATTTACAAAATTTACCGGCTTGGTGTACGAAACCGATTCGTTGCTTGCTGCCGATCCATCTTTACTGGTTGATAACTACACCTATAATTACGGTGAAATTCAGGTCGGCGCTTATTTCTTTACCGAAGGCAATTTTGCCATTGGTTTGCACACCGGTGTTGTGTTTACCGGTTTCGGTTTCGATCCGTATAAATTAGAGCTCGATCAGCACAAAGCATATATTGCCTCGGATCTGAATGGTAATGTGGCTCAGCTTAATCTCGGGATACATATCATGTTTGGCTTTATCAAAAAGCAGGGCGCTTCCGATACCGGTACCAGCGAATAAAGCAAGGGCATCTCTAAAAACTCCAAATCTCTTCGTTGGGCTGGTAGCCCAAATAATCATTTACATTAGTAAACTGTGGTTTTGGTTCCTGCGCCCGCCTCAATCTTTGTTTTTTTAAAGATGCCCGCAATATATCCCTCCATCTCTTCCTCCCGCATTAATTCTCTGCGTAATTGCCGATTACTTTTCGTGGTTTGACCGGGCTGAGTATCTTTGGTTGACTCAACATCGAAAAATCATGAAAAAACAATTACTTCAGCTTGTATTCCTTTTTACAATTGCTGCTCCGCTCAGTGCTCAGTATACCACTACCACTTTAGTGCAGGGCATGGACTATCCGGTAGCTTTTGATATTGCCCCCGACGGCCGTTTCTTCTGCACGCTGAAAGGCGATAACCAAACACCTGCAAGTCCGGGAACTGCAAAAGTGGAAGTTTACTCGGCTGCAGGCGCACTCATTGGCACCTTCTGCGATTTGTCGGACTCGGTAAATGCCGATTTTGAGCGCGGACTGCTGGGCATAACGTTGGATCCGAATTTCAGTTCGAATCATTATATATATCTGTTTTATAACCATATCTACAATTCCGACGAACGCATTCGTATTGTTCGGTTTACAGAGGTGAACAATGTAGGCACAGCACCCACCATTATTTTTGATCTTGACGTGGCCAATAATATCCCGGGCAATCACGTTGGCGGAAACATCCACTTCATGCACAATGATACCACGCACTTGTTCCTGACCATTGGTGATCTGGCCTATCAGCAGGGAAATCCTACGCTGAACTATGCCAACAAGCTCACCAATCCTTACGGAAAACATTTGCGGATTAATAAAGACGGTACAGTGCCGCTCAACAACCCGTTTTACGACGACGGAAATCCGCTTACCGGTAATTGCGACTGGATCTGGAGCTATGGTCACCGCAACCCGTTTGATTTCTGCTTCAGTCCGGTAAACGATTCGATGTATTCTTCTGAAAACGGTTGGAATGCCTGGGATGAAATGAACCAGGTTAATCCCGGTAAATTCTACGGCTGGGCCGATTGCGAAGGCTTTTTTGCCAACAGTTCAACCACTACACCCTGCAATGCGGCTAATGCCGTTGCTCCGATCGAAGACTGGGGCTCGCCGCTGCCGGCAATTACCGGAATTTTGTTTTACAGCGGACAGGTAATGCCCGAATTCGATAACCACGTTCTGGTTGCCGATAACGATTTTGGCCGTATTTACGACATTACACTCGGCAATCCTCCGGCTTACGATTCGTTCATCAGCCGCACACAGTGGCTGGATGTGGTTTCAGAAAGCGGCGGACTCACCACCATTAAGCAGGGAACCGACGGCTGCGTGTATGCCATGAAAGGCGGCTACACCACCAACGGAAAAATCTACCGCATTTGTCCGCAAAGCCTTGATTTGCCCGCAGCAACCGAAACCGCAACCGAAATCCGCATTGTGCCCAATCCGGCCAGCGGTTCGGCGGTCATCAGCTACCATACCCAGCAGCCGCAAACAGCCGGCATTATCATTACCGATATCACCGGCCGCAAAGTAGCCGAATTGGCCAACACCACCGAAACGTCCGGCACACAGCAGGTACGTATCGAAACGGCCGCATTCGGCTTGCAGCAGGGGACTTATCTGGTTACCGTTGTTACTGCCGAAGGAACCGTTAGCGCACCACTGGTGATTGCTGAGTAAAACCGGAAAATCACACACAAAACAGCTTCCTGCAACCTGCGGAAGCTGTTTTTTTTATGTTCTGTCGTTGGCGCTTTGCACGGCAGCATTACTGCGAAAAATGGGGCTAACAGCTTGTTTATGAGTCAACGCTGAAGTTTAGCTTTCATCGGGTTTTAATCACCGGAATGAACTTTAGCTGGGGTAAAGTGTTATTAATTGCGTTGCAGGCATTTACAATCTGCAGTTAAAACCCCTAAGCTCATGCGCCACTTTTTCCTGCTCATCAGTCTGGTTTTGTTTGCCTCAACTGCAAGTGCGCAGGGCGAAAACAACATTTGGCATTTCGGACTCAATGCTGCTGTAGATTTTAACTCGGGCACGCCCGCAGCTGTTTCCGGCAGCCAGATTTCAACCGCCGAGGGCAGTGCTTCGGTGTGCGATGCTTCGGGTGCACTCTTGTTTTATACCGACGGAGTAACCATCTGGAACCGTAATAACCAGCCCATGCCCGGCGCCAACCAAAGCCTGCTGGGCAATTCTTCATCCACACAATCGGCTGTAATTGTCCCCAAGCCCGGAAGCAGCACAGAATATTATGTGTTTACAGCCGATCAGGGTGGTTATGTTACGCCCAATGCCGGTGTGTTTTATTCTATTGTTGACATGACGCTGAACGGTGGTTTGGGCGATGTAACGGTGCTGAACGTACTGCTGCAGGGACCACCCACAACCGAAAAACTCACAGCCTGCCGCCATGCTAACTGCACAGATTACTGGATTGTAACACATACTTTCAACAACAACCAGTTTCAGGCATTTCAGTTAACCTCATCAGGCATTTTGCCTCCTGTGTTGTCGAGTGTTGGCACACCTCATCTCAACACATCTATTGTGTTTTATGAGACAATCGGTTACATGAAAATATCGCCCAACCGTAAGCGTTTGGCTTTGGCGGTATTCGGGTTTCCGTCGTTTGCGGAGGCTTTTGATTTTAACGATGCTACCGGCGCCGTTAGCAATCCCGTAAATTTTCCTTATCCGATGGCTACCGGCAACGATGCCGCCTATGGTGTTTCGTTTTCGCCCAACAGCGATGTGCTGTATGTTACTTTTTTTGGTGTAAATGCCAATAGTGTGCTGTATCAGTACAATATGCTGGCCGGTAATGCGGCTGCAATTGTTGCCTCGGAATATGTTGTAGCCACTAGTTTGCTGGATCCCAATTTGCGGTTTACCGCGTTGCAGATTGCGCCCGATAATAAAATCTACATGGCTTCATTTGGCAGTCAGCTTGAGGTGGTGAACAACCCTGATGTGTTGGGGGCAGGATGCAATTTTCAGTTCGGTGCTGTGCAGCTTGGTGCCGGAACATCGCGCGGAGGTTTACCCAACCGTATCGATGAAACCGGCGGCGGGCTTGCTGTTTCGTTAGGGCCCGACACTACTTTCTGCGGCGGAGCGGTTAATTTGCTTTTGTCGGTATCATCGGCATCAACTGCAAGTTATCAATGGTCAACCGGAAGTTCGGCGGCTTCAATTCAGGTTAACGCTCCCGGACAGTATTTTGTAACCGTGAATGATACAGTTTGTCAGCGCACAGCTTCCGACACTATTGTCGTAGCTCAGCTCACCGATGCGCTTTATCCGCGCGAACTTTCGGGTTGTACAGTTCCGCTGCTTATTGAGCCAACAGCACCTCCGGCAACAATGCAGAGTTATGTATGGTCAACCGGCGATACGATGCAGAGTTTGCCGGTGAATGCAGCGGGGCAGTATGTGGTTACAGTAAGCAGCGGCAGTTGCGTGCTTACAGACACCGTGCAGGTTGATCTTGGCAATGCCGGAGCAGTAGCGCCTGTAAACGTATTCACGCCCAACGGCGATGGTATTAATGATGTGTTGGATTTCAGCACCGCCGCTGCAGAAGGTTTTGATTTAGAAGTGTACAGCCGCTGGGGAACGCCGCTTTTCCGCAGTGCTAACCCGGCGCAGGGCTGGGACGGAACGTTTAACGGTTCACCGGCTGAGGAAGGTGTTTACTACTGGCGTTTGCGGACTACGGATTGTTTTGGGAATCCGGAGGATGTGACGGGGTTTGTTTCGTTGATGCGGTAGGGGCGGGGACTGACTTCGCTATTGCCCAATACGATATTACCTGTTGCTTTGATCTAAGATTGTTTTTGCTACTTAATTTTCAGCCCTTCCATTGGAATTCCGCCTTGAAAAAAAGTAAGGCTTTTTACAGTTCCGTCAGCGTTTAAATTAAATACAAGTTGTGCCGGCATTTCTTTCATAAAAAAACGATTCTCGGTTTCAGCAAAAATCTCAATTGCTGGTTGTCCCATTGCTATTGCAAACAAACGATTCTCCTGCATTGCAATTTCAATTTGAAAATTGGGTTGCAGGTCGTAAACACCAACATATTGTATTAAAATATTTGGTGGTAATTGTATGGATTCTTTTTCCGCTAATGACTTTTTATCGGTTTCTACGCCAATGCTTTTGATAATTCGGTCTGAAAAGAGAACTTGCTTTTTACCATTTTTGGAGGAAAATGTATAAGCCGAAAAGCTGTTTTCGAATCTAAATTCACTTGCTGATAATGGCTCAAGTTTCATCGGGCGGCCACCTTCGCGCGTGCTGTAAAGTTCACCATTATCGTAAGTAATTAAGCGGACAACATCTTCAAACTGATAAGCGCCAACCCATTTTTTCAGTTCTTTTTCCGAGAGATTTACGGCGGCTTTTTCTCTAATGGGTTTGCCCAATAGCGCAGAAACAACTTTTACATTGCTGGCTTCCGGGCCTTTACCATTGTCGAGATTCGTTAGTACAATTGAATACATATTTCTTTCCGGAATATAGATGCCGGAGGTAGTAAAGCCATTAATGCCGCCCGGATGTTCAATTGAAGTAATGCCTGCAATTTCATTGATATACCAGCCATAGCCGTAATTGCTGTGCTTTCCGTTGGTTAAGGTGTGGTTGGTAAAGGCAATTTGTTTGCTGTTTGCCGAAATAAGTGTGTTGTTGTGAATCGCTTTGTTCCACAAAAACAGATCATCAATAGTTGACATCAATGAGCCTGCAGCATACGGAATCGTTGTACTCATATACTCGGCATTTTCGTAATTGCCTTCATATACCTGGTAGCCATTCACTCTGTTGGGAATAATTTTATACGTATTGGCATAGTAAGAATTCTTCATGCCGAGTTGATCGAAAATGTTTTTTTGAATAAAATCCTCGTAACTCATTGCAGATAGTTTCTCGATGATATATCCCAAAAGAAAATAGCCCGAATTGCTGTATGCATACTTTTCGCCCGGGTTAAATTCTAGCGGCACATTTTTGAAACTGCTAATGATTTCTTCAGGAGCCATATCAAGCCGGGTTTTTGTTCTGAATTCAGGCAAATTGGTAAAGCTCATGATGCCCGAAGTATGATTCAGCAAATGGTGCAGCGTAATTTCATTTCCTCTCGGGTAATCTGCAATGTATTTTGACAAGGGATCTTTCAAATTGAGTTTGCCTTGTTCCATCAGCATCAAAATGGATACACTTGTAAATTGCTTGGTAATTGAAGCCAACTGAAAAACGCTTTCGGGCTTCATGGGTACGTTCAATTCCAAGTTAGCCATACCAAATGCTTTTCGGTAAAGAATCGTGTCGCCTTTGGCAATCAACACAGTTGCTCCTGGCGAATTGATAGGGTAGGCCTGATTGAAGATTGCATCAACTTCGGCTTCTGAGTTCTTTGTGAAAGCCGTACCTGAAACAGAGCCTTCTCGGGCTGATTGTTTTCCTTGTCCAAAAATGAATTGGGCAACCAAAAGAGCTATACATACGAATGTATATTTCATTGTTTTATGATGTTATGATTAGTTTTAAAAAGAGTTGAATTGCTTTTTTCAGGCAATAAATTACCAGCCTCAGGCTATGAGGTTTTTAAAATAATGCCGCAAAAAAGGTGAGAACAGGCGATGTATTTCTACTTGCGCAGGTAGAAGAAATACGCCAGATAGCTTAGTCCAAGGCTGAGCGCCATAATGGCTAAGGAATGAATTTGTATAGGAGCAGTCAGATAAACCAATACTAAACCTATACCAAGGCCACAGAATAAAATTGCCAGTTTGATCGCTTCATTCTGCTTTTCCCTATCATTTTTGTTGGACAGATATGCTGAAAGCTGCTCTGGCGTTCCCCGCTCAATGAGTTTATTTTTTAGGCGATACTCTAA
>CALRTD020000232.1:0-6962 GCA_943371015.1 Synechococcus sp. UW140
AAGCATGTCGTCCATTTGCTCATGAACGCCGCGCCATTCATTATAACGTCTGATTAAGATGTTTCGTTGCTCTGCCATTGGCAAATCTGAAATTTCGAGCAGCATGCGCTCAAAACTTGCGCGTCCGAATCGTTTGTTTTTGGGACCACCAAATTGATCGGTATACCCATCGGTAAACAAGTATACCTTGTCTCCTTTCTTCACAATCACCTGCTCCGCATCAAACTTTTCGGTTGTTGAGTATTGCACACCGCCGATCGTTGTTTTGCAGGATTTAATATGTGTAAGCTCATTTCCGGAGATAAGGAATACCGGCCGGTTGGAGTTGGTTATTGAAAGAATACCGGTGCGCGGATCGTAGCTGATCAGGCCAATGTCGAGACCATCATAAATAATAGATTCCTCGTCATACTTTTTAAGCTGGTTGTACAGACTCAACCGCAGGTTCTCGAGTACATCAGAAATTTTGGTGCTCGAAACTACAAGCGATTCATTCAGCAGGTTGTAACTGATCAACGACATGAATGCACCGGGAACACCGTGTCCGGTACAATCTACAGCCGCCAGGTAAATAACTTCATCTTTCTCAGCCATCCAGTAAAAATCACCACTTACAATATCGCGGGGCTGATAAATGATGAAGTGATCAGAGAGATAGCTTTGCAGCTGATTGGTTTCAGGAAGAATAGCCTGCTGAATGCGCTGAGCATATTCAATACTGCTGGTGATGTCGCGGTTTTTGGTTTGAATAAGCAGCGCCTGCTGTTCGAGTTCTTCTTTTTGCTTAACCGTTTCGGCCGTGCGTTCATGCACCAACCGTTCAAGTTTTTCGCGTGCAATTCGTGCAGTACGTTCGCGAAGAATGATTACTGCAAATATGCTTCCGATTGCCAGTATGCCGATGATGAGATAAAACCACCAGGTCAGGTAAAACGGAGCAAGCACGGTAAACGAAAAATTCACGGACTCCGACATCCAGATTCCGTCGGCATTACAGGCTCTTACCATAAAGGTATATTCGCCCGGCTTTAGTCCCGAATACACGGCTCGGGTTTCTTTGGTTGGCGGACTCCAGTCGTCGTCAAAACCATCGAGTTTAAATTGATAGAGTATGCGTTCCGGAGCACTCAACTGAATGCCTGAATACACAAACGTAAGGTGATTCATGGAGTAAGGCAGCTTGAGATTGCTCGGGAATCCGAACCAGCCGCGCAAACTATCAAAACTGAAAAATGAACTCTTGTCCTTATCGTCGATGTAAGTGTGTATGTCTTTGTAGTTGAGTAATACTTCTTCAATATTCAGGTGAGGATTCGGATATTTCTCTATGTCGTTGCTGATCATAAAGCGTGTTAATCCGGTAACTGAACCCATCCAAATATCACCGCGCTGATCGCGCGTAATGGCATTGGTATTTATTTCAACCGTGTTTAATCCGCCTTCTTGTGTGTATGTTCTTACTGAAGTAATACTGCCGCTTGATGCAAATGCAATTCGGTTCAAACCAAGTCGGGTTGTTACCCACATCCGGTTGCCGTCGTTCAAAAAACCGGTGATGATGTTGTTCGACAGATCCGTGTTTTGTGTTGTAATGAATTCGTCTTTGTCGGCAGTTCCTTTGTCAGTGTATTTTATCTGCTTGTTGTTTTTGCGGATAACCACGCCACTGTTTGACGTGCCCAGCCAAATATTGCCATACGGATCTTCGGCAATGCTGCTTATTTCTCCGTAAATCGGATTGTCGGAAGCGAGATAGGTGTTTTTTATTTTCGCATCTTCAGAAAGCTGAATAAGTGCATGACCAGCAGCCGAGACCCAGATGTCTCCTTTTTTATCCTGATAAATTGCAGCAATTCGGCCACTGTTCAGCGCTTCATCCTCTTCGCCAACCTGATAAATATTAAACGGACCTTCCGGGCCTGAGGTAGTTATCAGCGCAACGCCTCCGGTTTGCATACCTGCCCAAATTCGGCCGCTTCGGTCTGTGTAAACAATAGACACAAAATCCCACGGCAATCCGTTTTCCGAATTCAGGCAAATAAATGCATCCTGTTTTTTATCCCGGTTGGCGTAGGGCAGAATACTGATTCCGCCGCCTACGGTTGCACACCACAGACTTTGGTACTTATCTTCGGTAATACTGGTAATAATGCTTTCGCAAATACCGCGTTCCCAGAGGTAATTCACTACCGAGTCGTTGGTGTAGTTGCAACTCACGCCGCCTCCGTACATACCGCTCCAGATGAGTCCGAAACTGTCTTTGTAAACACAAAGTGTGTTATCGCCTTCAAATCGTTCGGGGGGGATGTAGGTAATGAACTTTTCACCGTTCAGTCGGACCAAGCCTTCATTGAGTGTTCCGATCCAGAGGTTTTTTTCATCGTCAACAAACAGGCTGATGATGTGATTACTTCTCAGGCCGCTTTCGTAATTGAACTCTTGCAGATATGCTTCCGAGAATGTGTAAGCACCCTTTTTATCTGTTGAACGAAGCCGGTACATACCGCCACCATCGGTACCGGTTAAAATAGATCCTACACTGTCGCAGGTAATGGTTCGGTAGCGGCGTTTGGGAAACAAGTCGTTGCCGGTAGGGGTGATCAGTGTACTCTGGATTTTCAGGGGTTTATTTTTTTCCAGTACAATTCGTCCCACACCTTCGGCAAGATCGCAGAACCACAAATTGCCGTTCAGGTCGAGTGTGAGTGAGGTGATGTTTCTTCCAAACTGATTGGTATCGTTAACCAGGTGAAGAACCTCAGTGGTGCGTCCGGCAAATTTGCTTGTGGTGGTGGTCCACTGCTTCCGCGATTCATCGGCAATGCGGCTTTTGTTCCAGATCAGTGCATACAAACCTTCGTCTGCACTGGCTACCCAAAGATTGCCGTCCGCATCAAGCAACGCGGTAGAAAACTGAGGCATCACCGAAAAATTGCGTGCGTTGAGCGAGTCAACAGCAAACGAACCACCCGGCACATTTTCGCGAATGGTATAAATTTCAGTGGCTGTTACGGCATACAGCAAGCCATTGCCCCAAACTAATTTTTTGATGAGCGTTCCGTCGAGTCCGGTTTTTTGTTTGGGTTTTTCGAAACGCTGACCATTCCAGCTACAGAGGCCGCGGTGCGTACCAATCCACAGATAACCGGGTGAGCTGCAAAGTGAGCTGATTTTATTGTCGGGCAAACCATCTTCAAGAAAATAGCTTCTGAATGTTTTGCCGTTGAATCGGCTCAAGCCGCCGGCAGTGCCTGCCCAAATAAAACCTTTTGAGTCTTGAGTAATGGCAAAAACTCTCGATTGAGCCAAACCCTCGGCAACGGAGAAGCTGCGAAAATTGTAACGGCTGGCCGTTGACGTTAGAAACGACAACAAACAGGTGATTACAAAAATGGTTCGGATGGGGAGAAATTGCATACCCTTTGGTCAACTGCGAAAATAACTGTTAACACTCGGTAAACCGAATATTTTTCGACTAAAAAACAGATATTACAGACGAATTTGTAAATGCTTGTTGTACTGTATATTGTAAAGCAAAAAAACACGGCCGAAGCCGTGTTTTTCATGAAAAAATAATAAATAGGGTTAGTTTTCGATAACTACACCCATTTTGCAGAATTTTTCGATGCGCTGATGCATGCGTTCTTCGGCATTTATTGGCGTTACTTCATCGAGCAGGCGCTGAAGTTCGGTTTTCATAATTGCGAACATTTCCTCCCAGCTGGTGTGTGCTCCGCCTACGGGTTCGCGGATGACTCCGTCAATCAGTCCCTGACTGAGCATATCTTCGGCAGTCAGTTTCATGGCTTCTGCTGCGCGTGCTTTGTGATCCCAGCTGCGCCAGAGAATGGTAGAGCAGTTTTCGGGTGAAATAACCGAATACCATGAGTTTTCAAGCATCAGTACACGATCGCCGATGCCGATGCCGAGCGCGCCGCCTGATGCGCCTTCGCCAATAATGATGCAGATAATGGGCACTTTCAGGCGCGCCATTTCGAGCAGGTTGCGGGCAATAGCTTCGCCCTGTCCGCGCTCTTCGGCTTCGAGACCCGGAAATGCGCCGGGGGTATCAATGAAAGTAACGACAGGCTTGCCAAATTTCTCGGCCATTTTCATCAGGCGCAGCGCTTTGCGATAGCCTTCCGGGTTGGGCATTCCGAAGTTGTGAAACTGACGCAGCTTGGTATTGCGGCCTTTCTGCTGCCCGATAAACATCACCGAGCGGCCATTGAACATGCCTAAACCGCCAATCATGGCCTTGTCGTCTTTCACGGTGCGGTCGCCGTGAAGCTCTACAAAATTGCCGTCGGTAAGGGTTTTGATGTAGTCGAGCGAGTAAGGCCGGTCGGGGTGACGCGATACCTGAACACGCTGCCAGGGCGTGAGGGAACTGTATATTTCTTTGCGTTTCGACGCAATTTTTTCTTCAATCTCCTGCAGTGATCCCGACACATCAACACCGCTTTTTTCGGCGGTTTGAACCATTTTATCACGAAGCTCGGTCAGCTCTGCAATCGGTTTCTCAAAATCGAGGTAATTCATACTGTGCGTTTTGGTCCGAACGGCGAAGGTAAGAAAACTTGCGTGAATGACTTGGAGATAATTTATCGATTCAGATTTGATATTGGGTGTAAATTATTGATTGATAATTATTTAAATTCAGATTCAGCAGCCTTGCTCCCAAAACAGAAATCATTGTTGTAATATTGAAGTACTTATGAACCCTACACATCTCCTCGGCAAACTCCTGTTCGGAGCTTTACTGCTTTGCCTGGTTAATCGAACCCATGCTCAGTGTATCGATTTTCCTGAAAATGCCAATCTCTCGCTGGTGGTAACAACTCCTTCCTGTCAAGTGCGCGACGGTAAAATTGTTGTGCAATGCGATGCAAAGTTCAAACAGCGGCACGAGTTTTCAATCGACGGAAAAAATTTTTCGTCGGTTACTTCTTTTACCGATTTGCGCGCCGGCAGTTACACGGTTTATGCGAAAGACAAAAATGATACAGCCATTTTGTATTGCCGGCAGGCAGAACTGAATGAGCCGGCGAAGCTGAATATTTCGATCAATAAGCAGAGAGGCGAAACGTGTTTCAACAAAAATGACTGTGAAATAGGCTATTCGATTGGCGGAGGAACACCTCCCTACACAGTTCGCTTAATCAATGCCGATAAGAATGTGGTGCAAATACACACAATCAAAGAACCCGGCAATGATCTGTTTACAGAAATCCGTCCGGCCTCGTATCGGTTAGAGATAAAAGATGAAAACGGTTGTTCAGAGTACTTTGATATGCATCTGCAAAAAGCAGAACAACTGATCTGGAATGAGCCAGTGATTACAGCTGAAAGTGATCTCGATAAAAAAGACGGAAGAGCCATCATCAACATCACCGGAGGAAGTTCGCCGTTCACGTATACACTGAAAAGCAACGATTCTGTTATTTACAAAAAACAAGATAACCTGATCAGCGGGTTGAGTCTTGGATCGTATGACATCATTATTGAAGACAGGAGTGGTTGCGAACTCAAACAATCGCTGAAAATTGGCTCTAAAGTTGACCTCAGTACCCAGAACTTACAGCGCAAAAGTAAAGAGCAGCTTGTACATGCAGAAACCCTTTTGCGCAACAACAAATCGGAACTCAAATCGAAAAAGAATAAATACAACCTGGCTCGTTTTTCAACACAGGGAGTTGCACTTGTTGGAGGAGTGCTCAGCTTGCTGGTACCTGATCAAACCAAGGGCATTGTTGCCGGAATTTCGGCGGGCAGTACGGCAGTTTTAGATTTGTTTACTGATATGGTAAAGCTTGAAGCGGAAATCGAGGCAAGGAAAAGCATTACCAAAAAGCTAAGCAATCAAATCAATGTCTTCAAAAAAGCCTGGCCTCCCGAAAAGATGAATAAGGCGGAGTTTACAGCCGAAGAATACAAACAGTTCATTCTTGATATGCAAATGCTGGCGGCCGTGATTGCAGAGTGTGAAGTGCTGTTCGAAAATATTGAGCAGCAAAGTAAATAACACGATTGCTTTACTTCAGCAGCAGATGCACTTCTGCTGATTTTACAATGCTATTTTTGCAGCATGATTCTTCACGCCAATGCCAAAATAAACCTCGGACTCCACGTTATTGAAAAGCGTGCCGACGGTTATCACACTATCGAAACTGTTTTTTACCCCATTGGCTGGAGCGATGAGCTTGAGGTACAGCCTTCGGCCAATGCAGCTCCGGGGGTTGCACTGACATTGTCGGGCATTCCGGTGCCGGGCAATCCGGCTGAAAACTTATTGGTCAAAGCCTATAAGTTGGTTTCAGCCGATTATCCGATGCCCGGTGTTACCGTGCACCTCAACAAGCAAGTGCCCATAGGTGCCGGTTTGGGCGGAGGTTCGTCGGATGCCGCTTTTTTTCTTAAGGCCCTGAACGAGCTCTTTGAACTCGGTTTGGCCTGGGGCGAATTGCACCACTATGCCCGGCAGCTGGGTGCAGATTGTTCTTTCTTCATCGCCAACCGCCCGGTGCTGGCCGAGCAAAAAGGCGATGTGTATGAAAGCATTCCACTTTCGCTGGCCGGCACGCACATTGTGGTTGTGCATCCCGGCATCCACGTGAGCACACCGGAAGCGTATCGCGGCATTACACCAAAAACGCCTGCGCACAATCTTGAAAACATAGTGCTGAACGAGCCACGAAACCGCTGGAAAGATGTGTTGGTGAATGATTTTGAAACGCATGTTTTTCAAAGCCATCCGCGCATTGCTCAACTCAAGCAGGAGATGTACGATGCTGGAGCTTACTATGCTGCAATGAGCGGGAGTGGCTCGGCGGTGTTTGGGTTGTTTGAAGAGAAGCCTGATGTGGCCGGGATGTTTAGTGATTGTGCGCTTTGGGAGGGTGTGTTGGGGTGAGGGGGGGGGTAAGGCTGTTGTGAATCTGCAAGTGCTCTACGATGTGTTG
>CALRTD020000233.1:0-6960 GCA_943371015.1 Synechococcus sp. UW140
AGTACTGCTTGGTATCCGTTTGGGCCCAATGCTGTGCCGCAAAACAATACCGGGTATATGGAAAACGGTATTGGCCGGATCAACTGCATTGCTTTTCATCCATCGAACGCAAACACCTATTTTGTTGGTGTTGCACAAGGCGGCGTTTGGAAAACAACCGATAACGGCAGTACGTGGACACCGCTCACCGATAATCTCCCGATAACACGTGTAAGTGATATTGCCATTGACCCGGTAAATCCGAACATAATGTTTATTTCGGTTAGCGATTTTGCTTATGTTGATTTTGGGAATCTTATTTACGGAAGAAAACGACACAGCCATTACGGTATCGGTGTTTACAAAACTACTGATGGCGGTCTTACCTGGCAGCCAACAGGGCTTACCTATCAGCTTACCGATGGTGATGCATCGTTGATTTGCAAAATACGTATCCATCCCACTGCAACAAACACATTGCTGGCCTGCGGTGTTAGCGGAATGTTTCGCTCTACCGACGGAGGTGCAACATGGAACACACAATCGGATTCGCTGTTTTGGGATATGGTTACCGACCCGCAGCAACCGAATGTGGTGTATGCCGCAACCGGCTGGCTGAGCTTTTCAAACATCGGAACAGCGGCCATTTATAAATCAACCGACTTTGGTGTTACATGGACTGTGCTCAATACCGGCATTCCGGCTACCGGCGCCGTGCAGCGCATTAAACTTGCCATTGCTCCGTCAGACAACAACCGGATTTATGCACTGGCGGTTGATATCAATCGCGGTTACTATGGCATGTATAAATCAACCAATGCCGGAAGTACGTGGACGTTTCAACCTCCGCTGCTCAATATTCTCGAAGCCGGTGAGGGAACAGGTTCTGGCGGACAAGGAACGTATGATCTTGCATTAATGGTGCATCCAACCAATGCAAATATTTTATACACCGGAGGCGTAAATCTCTGGGGGTCAACCGACGGTGGTGTGACCTTTAATCCGGCCAGCCACTGGACAACAAGCTATGGCCCAACTGTACATGCCGATATTCACTTTCTGGAACGCCAACCGCTTACCGGCACTATTTTTTGCTGTAACGATGGAGGTGTTTACCGAACCACCAACCTATTATTGAGTACATGGTTTGATGCCAACAACGGTGTGCCGTGGCCAACACAATGGACAAATATCAGCAACGGAATGCAGGCTACTTCGTTTTATCGTCTCTCAGCTCCGCGCAGCGGTTTTGTTGAGCTTGTAGCAGGAGCGCAGGACAATGCAACATTCTATTTCGATGGTACATCATGGTCAACTGTTTATGGTGGGGATGGTATGGACAACCTGATGCACCCGAACCAGCAGGCCACGTATTTTGCATCATCGCAATTCGGGAATTTCGGAATTACTTATGATGGTGTAAACTTTAACGGAACATCGCTGCCCGGCGGAACGGGAGAATGGGTTACTCCAATTACAGATAATTCTGCGGGCACTGTATTTGTTGGATTTAGAGATGTGATGATGAGTACCGATTTCGGTAATTCATGGTCGCAGATTTCAAATTTTCCGCCGCAGTTTTATACTCCCGAAATCTCGGCACTGGCGGCATCAAACAGCAATGCACAAACTGTTGTTGCAGCCACGCGCGTTCGATACGAGTACGGAATCCCCGCAGCATTTTACCGCACCACAAATGCAGGAGGAAACTGGACAACCATAACGCCCGGTTTGCCTGATTCACTTTACTGTACCGGCCTTGAGGTTGCCGAAAATGATAACAATACAATTTATGCCTGCTTTGCAGGATTCAGTGCAGGCAATAAAGTTTTTATGAGCAGTAACGGAGGCACAAGCTGGACCAATATTTCCTACAACCTGCCCAACATTCCGGTGAACTGCATTAAATACCTGCCAGCAACCGGAGGCAAAATGATTATAGCCACTGATATTGGTGTTTACACGCTGCAACCCAATGCTACAAGCTGGCAGTTGGAGAGCACAGGTTTACCCAATGTAATTACCTCCGATATTGAAATTGATCCGAGCACAAATACAATTTACCTGAGCACATTTGGCCGCGGAATATGGGCTGCACCGCTGAGCGGATTTACCGGTGTGCAGCAGCTTTCAGCTCAAGCTCCGGAACTTTTTCCAACCGTAAACAGCGGAGCATTTACACTTCAGTTGCCCGAAACAATGAGTACGGCACAACTTACGCTTGATATTATTGATGTGATGGGCCGCACTGTTAGCTCGCAGCAGTTGAGCGGAAATGTAAGACATGAGGTGAATCTGCAATTGGCTCCCGGACAATATTCGGCGCGCATCAGCGGGGCAGATTATAGTGGTGTAAAGCAATTTATCGTGCAGTAACTATTGAGCTGAATAAAATCAATGGCTGATACATTGAACGAATACCCGCAGATCAACTATTCAAGGACCGTATTTCCTGCTGAAGAAATGCAGCGGCGTGCGCTTGAGTTTTACGAGTGGATGGACACCCGCCGCACTGTGCGCGAATTTCTGCCCGATCCGATTCCCGAAGGCATTCTGGAAAACATTCTGCTCACAGCATCTACAGCACCTTCGGGAGCACACAAGCAGCCATGGACATTCTGCATTGTGCGTAATGCAGAACTGAAGCGTCGTATCCGCGAAGCGGCCGAGAAAGAAGAGTATGAGAGCTACAATGGCCGCATGCCGCAGGATTGGCTTGATGATCTGGCGCCGCTTGGGACCGACTGGCGAAAGCCTTTTCTCGAAACAGCTCCGGCACTGATAGTCGTGTTCCGGCGAGCCTACGAAGAAATTGAAGGCCGCAAGAAAAACAATTATTACGTGAGCGAATCGGTTGGTCTGGCTTGCGGATTTTTACTTGCTGCCATTCATAATGCCGGACTTGGTGCACTAACGCATACACCCAGCCCGATGAACTTTCTTTCGGCACTGCTTCAGCGGCCTGAAAATGAACGGCCATATCTTTTAATTCCGGTTGGATTTGTGCCCGAAAACTGCCCTGTACCCGATTTAAAGCGAAAAAAGCTAGATCAGATCAGTTTTAACTACGACTAATAGGCTGATAATCAATTATAAGCCAAAAAAGGTTTTGTTTTTCGCCCCCTCCGTCTATCTTTGCACGCATCTTTAAACTAAAACCAAAATAAAATGTCTGCTATCGCATCCAAAGTGAAAGAGATCATCGTTGACAAACTCGGTGTTGATCTCAAAGAGGTAACTGAGACCGCAAGCTTTACCAATGATCTCGGTGCCGATTCACTCGATACCGTTGAGCTCATCATGGAATTCGAAAAAGAGTTCAACATTGCTATTCCTGATGATCAGGCTGAAAAGATCAACACCGTTGGCGACGCCATCGTGTATATCGAGCAACACGCTACAAAGTAATCCCACAGGGGAAACATCAGAAATAAGTCTATGCAGTTAAAACGGGTTGTTGTAACAGGCCTTGGCGCAGTAACGCCGCTGGGCAGTAGTGTTCAGGATTATTGGACCAACCTTCTGGCCGGCGTAAGCGGTGCGGCTCCGATAACTCGTTTTGATGCATCAAAGTTCAAGACCCAGTTTGCCTGCGAGGTTAAAGGCTTCAACGTTGAAGATTACTTTGACCGCAAAGAAGCGCGCAAACTTGATGTATTTTCACATTATGGCATCGCCGCGGCCGATCAGGCCGTGCGCGACGCCGGTGTGAATGCCGAAAGCATTGACCATACCCGTGTTGGTGTGATTTGGGGCTCAGGCATTGGTGGTCTTGAAACATTTCAGGATGAATGCTTCGCCTTTGCAAAAGGCGATGGCACACCGCGGTTTAATCCGTTCTTCATCCCGAAAATGATTGCCGATATCTGCGCAGGTCACATCTCCATGCGTTATGGCTTTCACGGACCTAATTTCACCACAGTTTCGGCTTGCGCTTCATCAACCAATGCCCTCATTGATGCCTTTAACTACATCCGGCTTGGAAAAGCCAATGTAATTATTGCCGGCGGATCTGAATCGGCGGTTAATGAAGCAGGTGTTGGCGGTTTCAACGCCTGTCAGGCCATGAGTACCCGCAACGATGATCCGGCAACCGCATCACGTCCCTACGACAAAGACCGCGATGGTTTTGTACTGGGTGAAGGCGGCGGAGCACTTGTGCTTGAAGAACTTAACCACGCGTTAGCGCGCGGAGCAAAAATTTATTGTGAAGTAGTTGGCGGCGGACTCAGTGCCGATGCATACCATATTACTGCACCGCATCCCGAAGGCCTCGGAGCAGCACTTGTAATGCGTAACGCGCTCGAAGATGCAGAACTCCAGCCTTCTGATATTGACTACATCAATACGCACGGTACCTCTACACCGCTTGGCGATGTAGCAGAGCTGAAAGCAATTCAGAAAATTTTTGGCGATCAGGCGTATGCGATGAACATCAGCGCTACAAAGTCAATGACAGGCCACCTGCTGGGTGCAGCCGGCGCCATTGAAGCCATTGCCACCGTTCTTGCTGTGCAGAACGATATTGTTCCCCCCACCATTAACCACAACACCCCGGACCCCGAAGTTGATGCCCGTCTGAACCTCACGTTCGGAAAAGCACAGAAGCGCGTGGTGCGGGCGGCTATCAGCAATACATTTGGCTTCGGCGGGCACAATGCCGCCGCAGTATTTAAAAAGTATTCTGCATAACACCGCCAGTGATTGCAACACTGAAAGTATTTTTTTTATCCGGAGAAGACAAAGCGTTTTGTCGCTCACTCCGCAACATGCTGGGATTTTATCCTCGGCACATCAATCTGTATCGTAAAGCGTTTACACACAGCTCTGTAGCCAATCAGGCCCGCGATCGCAACGAACAGAAAGAAAGCTATGAACGCCTTGAGTTTTTGGGCGATGCCATCCTTAGCGCAGTAATTGCTGATTATCTCTTTAAAAAGTTCCCTTACCGCGATGAAGGCTTTTTAACAAAGCTGCGTTCGCGCATTGTTAGCCGGCAACAGCTCGGAAAACTTGCCGTTAAATTCGGACTTGACAAGTTTATTGATGCCGAGAGCGGGCTTACAGGCCGCAGCAATTCGATTAACGGCGATGTGTTTGAAGCATTGATCGGCGCTATTTTTCTCGACCGCGGCTATCGGTTCACAGCACGGTTCATCAACCAGAAAATTGTCCGTCACCACCTTGATATCGACGAGATAGAAAGCACGGATACCGATTTTAAGAGCAAACTGATTGAGTGGTGCCAGAAAAGCAAAAAAGAGCTTCGGTTTAACCTTGTTGAAGAAAACGGAAGCGGACAACAGCGCCTGTTTGTTATTGAAATTACCATAGACGGCAAAGTACTTGGCCGCAGTCAGCACCAATCCAAAAAACGTGCTGAGCAGGAAGCCGCCGGGCATTGCCTGAATGAGCTTGGACTGCTGTAAAATAACCAGTTATCGAAAATCTTGTTTTTGCTGGGCAACCCTTCGTACCTTTTAGCGTCTTTTCTGCGTAGAATCCGGCAGACGGACTGCAAGATATGACGGACAACGAACTGATTGCGGGTTGCATCAGACAGGAAAGAGCCTGTCAGGAAGCGCTTTACAAGCGGTTTTACGGCAAAATGCTGGGCGTATGCCTGCGTTATGCTAAAGATCGTGACCAGGCGTGCGATATGCTTCAGGACGGCATGATAAAGGTGTTTACCACCATCCGGAATTTTGCAGGAAGAGGTTCGCTGGAAGGCTGGGTGAGAAGAATTGTGGTAAATACCGCAGTCGATCATCTTCGCCGAAACAAGCACGACTACCTCATTGTATCAACGGTTCACATGCGCGATGGCGATGTTCCGGATCAGATTGATGAAGTAGAAGAGGAGGATTTGATCGCAGCACTTTCTGAAGAAGAAATTCTTCGCGCAGTTCAGCTCTTGAGTCCGGCCTACCGCACGGTGTTTAACTTGTATGTGATCGAAAATTTTTCGCACAAAGAGATCGCCGAGCAGCTCAATATCAGCGAAGGCACGTCGAAGTCAAACCTCGCCAAAGCCCGCTTTCAGTTAAAAAAATTACTCACACAAATCTCCCGAAAAACTGCCGATGAACAACGGACAACTACACGATGACCCGCTTTTCCGGGCAGTGCAGGAACGGCTGGGCGACTACGAAACTCCGTACAACGGAGCCGACTGGGACGCTATGAGTCGTTCGCTGGACCAACTGCCCCGCACCAACCGTTTCCGGTTCAGGTTTAGCCTGAACACGATGCTTGCTCTGGCGGGAGTGGCGGGAGCGGTTGCGCTTGCCTCCTACTTCATACTGCGAACCGATACGGTAAAAGCAGCACCTAACACGGTTGCTCAACCTAAAGTTCAGCCTGCTGTAAAGCCTGAAACAGTAGTCTCTTCTAAGCCTGCTCTGGCTATTGCTGTAACTCAGCCACAGCAGGAAACTGCTGCTGCAATGCTTCCGGCCAAGTATTCTAAAAAACTTTTCCGCGCTTCGCCCGCTGATACCGGTAACCTCCGTTTCGGCGATCAGATTGATCCGCTTAAAGGTTTTGTGCGTAATACGCAGGAGCATATTGATAGTCTTGTTATTCCGGCTACACCGCCGCTGCCACTCGACTCATTCATTAAAAAAGGAATTACTCCTGATTCAGACAATCCGCAGGAACCAGGTAATACATCATCATCCGGTGAGACGGGAACAACCGTTGATCCTGATTAACTTTACGTTTGGTTAAAACAAAAAACACCCGTCAGATTATCTGATGGGTGTTTTTTTGTCGATGAGCGCCGGTTTAGGTTCAGGCGATATGCTTGTAAGTGATTGTTGTCGCAATACTTACAAATAGTAAGTGTATATACAATTATGATTTTTTTAACAGTCGTTCATTCGTTGATTACGCCTGATAAATATTGAATAAAAGCAATACATTTTTGTTTCATCTTTTGCAATTATTGCAATCATTTTAATGAACAAAACAATTATTGTC
>CALRTD020000234.1:0-6952 GCA_943371015.1 Synechococcus sp. UW140
TATAACCTGTCCGGTAACTAACAAAAAACTGATTAGTTCCCTTCTTTTCAACAGCAAGAGACGACAGCCAGGAGAAATCTACATCTTGTGCATTCAGAAACGGATCCGCTTCAAGCTCCTGTTGTTCCAGCGATTGAAGCAGTTCGGGCGTGCATGTTTGATTTTTCAGCTCCTCAATATCCAACTGCGTGTGATTCAAATCTGTTTGCCATGCAATGTAGGAGGTGTAGAATGAATTAATAAAATCCAATTCCGCCTTTTCATCTTCCTGCGGTAATTTTTTTGTAACCGAATCTGAACCTGCTTCGGCTTCGGTTTTGAGTTCTGGTGTTTTATTACTCACCGGAGATTCGCAGGACGATCCTGCAAAAATCAACAACATCGATATCACAATCGTTCGTTTCATGCAATGAGTTTTGCTATTTCTTCAAGCCAACAGCTGTTTAATTACTTCCTTTTCCGTTTATCTTTTGCGGTAGGTGCATGAAAATCAGGATGCTTGTTGGCTACCCATTTCACAAAATCTGAAATTGCATCGTGCGTCAGTAAAGCTTCAATAGTGTGGTATTTCTGCAGCAGTTCACGCTCGGTGAAAACACTGTGAATTTTGCTGTGGCAGATGCGGTGCATTGGAACGGTAACTCTGCCTCCGAAGGTTTTCGGAATCAGGTGATGCACATTCCAGTTTGTACCGAGCGGACGTCCGCACAGTGCACAGGTTTCTGCCTTCTGCGTCATTCGCGAATTACTTTCTTCTCAGCCACTAATCCGTTTGCACCTGCAATGCGAAGCACATATACACCCGCCGGAAGCGGCGCAGTTGAAAAGCTGAACTGATTGCGGCCGGCTTTAATCCGGTCTTCGAGCAGCAACTGAACCAAACGACCATTCATGTCATACAGCTCGAAACGCAGTATCTGTGCCTGCTCAATGCTGAAATCAACCGACATGCGATCAATAAACGGATTCGGGAAAACAGTTGCTGTTGAAGTTGACACTGGCTGCTCTGCAACACTTACATCAGGCGAAACACCCAGCTCTGCAATCCATGTTGAGTGTGCGCCGTTGGTCATGCCGTACATTCCGTTCACCCAAACCGTTCCCTGCACATCATACTTGCTCTGAATGCCGGAATAATCGCCCCAACGCTCGGTACCGCTGAGCACATTATAAGGTCCCTGACCAACTTTTACAACACGTTGTGCTGAGTAGCCACCAATGCCATCGGTTGTTAAAGCAACATAGCCCGGATTAATTGTTGGCGATGAACGAAGCATCATAATAATTGCAGTGTTATCGCTGCCGTCGTATCCGGCATACGCAATATTCGGATAACCGAATTCGATAATGGTATCGCTGAGTAAAGTGCTGACAATAGACGGTGTTGCTGTGTAATTGCTGATTACACCGTGCATTACAGCAGCTGTTCCGCTGGCGGTGTCCATTGTATTATGAACGTACTGAATAAAACCGTTCTGCATAAAAGCACCAAGCACACGCGCATCGTTTGTAGCCAGCAAGCCTCCTGTTCCGGGCTGCACAGCATCGGGCGGAGCAACGTACTGACGATCGGCAACTATTGGTGTTACAGTAATTGCAGCAACCGAATCTAATGCCGTTCCGGTAAGATGCACTAAAAAGATGGTATCGTTTCCGGTGGTGAGATTTCGGTTGGAAAGGAAATACTGCTCATTGGCTTGCTGCGGAAAATTACCGCCCTCAACCGGACACATATTCCGCACCGGACGACCGCCAAACTGAACTCCTGTGCGGAGTTGTGAGATCAGTGTATCACCGTTGTAGCCTTCGGTTTTACCCACTTGCCAAATCAGGGTTTCTGCAAAACCTGTTTGCCAGGGCTGGTTATCAATAACGCGGTTAACGGTGATGAAAAGATCGTGATGATTCACAGAAATCATCGGGTAATCGCTCCAGGTTGTATCACCAATCGGATTGCCGGGAAGTGAATACAAATTCCAGGTTCCGTTTACACTGTCGGAATTTGAGAATGCAACAATAATGTTTGTTTGGTTCGATGAATATCCCGCCAAAAAAACCATGATGTGACGGTTGGTTTCCGGATCATACAACACTTTCGGATCATACTTCGACCCGCCGATCAACAGCGGTTGTGAAAAAAATGCCAGTGAACGCAGTGGATATTGTGAACTTGTAGTGGTGTTGTAGCGAAAAATATTGCTGTTCTGTACCGAAATTATTTCGCCATTGTTGCCAACCGAGATTTCGTTATCGTTAGGTGTTGAGTTGCCAAACGGATTGCCCTGAATAATTGTGCCGATGGTTGGCATTCCGGGCACAACTGTATTGCGCTGTGTTTGCGGAGTTGCTGCTGCCGGCCGCGAGTTGCGCGGATACATTGCGGCAAGACTGTCTTTCACACGCTGCAATTCGTTTTTGCTGACCGGGCTGGGCTGTTCAACGCATTGCACAGCCGGAGCAAAATCGGGACCATCATGGTCAAATGTAGTTTGTGCGCCGCGGGCAATGCGGTAGGTAGCTGACTGCTGAGCAAAAACCGGAGCGGCAAAAAGCAGTGCGACGAAAAGGAATCGGAATTTCATGAGCGTGCAATTGTGTGTTAGCAGTGCTCAAGATACGAAATACAAAATTTCCCTGCTGCATTTATACATCAAATGCCGAAGGATCAATCTTATTCATGCAATTAAAATGACCTTTCGGGCACTTGCTGTAACCAATTTTTGAGCAGGGGCGGCAACTGAGCCCTTCGGTTTGTACAATTACAGAACCCTCGCCAGGTTGGTAGGGTGTCATGCCCAATGCTGGCACTGTATTTCCCCAAACCGAATGAATGCGTTTATGGAATGCCGCAGCAATGTGCATGAGTCCTGTATCATGAGCAATTACACGAACCGACTGTCGTACAAGTGAGGCGGATTGACCGAGGTTGTATTTTCCGCAGGCATTGTAAACTTTGCTGCCGCAGGCTTGCTCAATTACAGCAGCACGTTCGGTGTCTTCTTTTCCGCCGAGCAGCACAACAGGCAATTCAACACGGTTAATGATGGCAATAAGTTTGTCGGCCGGAAGCTGCTTGGTAGCAAACTTTGCACCTGCGGTAACAGCTATGTATCCCTGCTGATGTGATTGCGGCAGAGAGGTAAGATCAACTTCATCAGCAGGGGCAATAAAGTAATCGAGACCGGCATTGTCGTTGCTGATGTTCAGCGGTTTTGCAGCTTCAAAGTAGCGATCTACAATGTGAACAGCCGGCATGCGGTTAATGCCGAGATTCACCAGCAGCCATTTCTGCACATTGAGTTTCGGAAACGATGCTGATGGTGTTCTGAGCAAACGTTTTACCTGCATGCTCCGCAGGTTGTGATGCAGATCAACAATGAAATCGTAGTTGGCAGCTTTCAGTTCAGCAGCAACTTCATCTACTTTGCTTTCAATAGTAATGATGTTGCTGATGTACGGGTTATGAGCCAGAATGCCTTTGAAACTCTTTTTGGTGAGGTAATGTACTTCTGCATTAAGTTGTTTCTTCAGCGCACGAACTACGGGCGTGGTGAGTATAATATCACCAATTGAACTGAAGCGGACAACGAGTACTTTGGGCATATGCTGCCAAAGATAGTTCGCTGTTTTGGTTTAAGGAAACGAATTAAAAAACAGCTCACAGTTCAACCAAAAAAAAACGGGCAACTCAATTGAGCTGCCCGTTTTAAAACTATTCATACAAACGAATTACTTCGCTTTGTAGTGATACTCATAAGTATCGCTGCCGTCAACTTCTTTGGTCCAGAATTCTTTGTTGGTGAGACGAAGAATGTCATAAGTAAATGTGGTTGTAACGTTGTTGTCGGTTACAGATGTAGTAAACTTTTCCTTATCGCTGGCAAAAGCCCAAGTACCACTTTCACTGTCGGTTCCGCCACCTGCGAGTGATGTATTTGTAATAGCTAAAGTATAGCTGTCGTCTTTTTTGAGAGTCATTACTTCACTTGCAGCGAAGATGCGGTAATCAGAGGTAATATCGACTCCATTTCTCATAATTTTTTCAATTTCCCATTCACCAACTACACGAGCTTTTTTGGTGCGAAGTGAAATTGATGGACCTTCGTCATATTTACCGCAGCCGGTTACAGATACTGAACCCACGAGCAGGGCAACGATAGCAATACTTGCAAATACTTTTTTCATTGTGTTACAGGTTTTGGTGTTTTTGATATTCGACATCAAAATTAAGAAAAACCCCTATACCATCAGTAATTTTCGATCATTCGTATTAATCAATCGGAAAGTTTACCCAAAAAAGCTGCTTATGGCAGAATTTACCAGATATCCGGAAGAACGGTACTTTTGCACCTATGAATTTAATTGATACTCACGCCCACCTTTATGTGGATGCTTTCAATAATGATCGTGAAGCTATGCTGGAACGGGCTAAAGCCGCTGGTGTAAGCAAAATATATTTACCGCATATCGACAGCGAAACTACACAAGCCTTGCTTGAACTGGCCGATTCGCATCCCGGATTTTGCATTCCGATGATGGGACTTCACCCCTGCTCTGTGGATCCGGCCACCATTGACCAGGAAATGAGTGCTATAGAATCGCTGCTGGCTGCCCGAAAGTTTGCGGCCATTGGTGAAATTGGTATTGATTTGCATTGGGATAAAACACATGCTGATTTGCAGAAAGAAGTTTTTGCACGGCATATTGATCTGGCACTTCAGTATGATTTGCCTGTGGCCATTCACTCCCGTCAGGCATTTCGGGAATGTTTCGAAATTGTTGCGGCAAAGCAAAATGGTAAGCTGCGCGGCGTTTTCCATTGTTTTGTTGATGGACTAGCCGAGGCAAATGAAGTTATTGCACTTGGCGGTTTTTATTTGGGTATCGGCGGAGTACTTACCTACAAAAATTCGGGTCTGGATGCAACAGTGCGTGAAATCGACCTCCGCCACATTGTACTGGAAACTGATGCCCCCTATTTGCCGCCTGTTCCGCATCGCGGCAAACGTAACGAATCGGCTTACATTAGTTTTGTAGCGCAAAAGCTTGCCGATATTCATCAGCGTCCGCTCGAGGAAGTCGCTCAAATCACCACCGAAAATGCCATTCAGCTTTTCGGCACATCTTTTTAACTTGCAAGCATGAATACCGAAAGCGCTCAGGCATCCATACTTCTCATATATACCGGTGGTACAATTGGTATGATCCGCGATACATTGAGCGGAGAATTAAAACCATTCAACTTTGCCCGTCTGCTCGAAGAAGTACCTGAGCTTTCAAAGTTCCCGATACGCATCGATACCTATTCGTTTCCGGAGCCTATTGATTCGTCAGACATGCATCCCGGTGTGTGGATTGAACTGGCAAAACTTATCGAAAAACAATATAATAGTTACGATGGTTTTGTTGTACTCCACGGATCCGATACGATGTCGTTTACGGCCTCGGCACTTAGCTTTTTGCTCGAAAACCTGAGTAAACCGGTCATCTTAACTGGCTCTCAATTACCCATCGGAACGATCCGCACCGACGGAAAAGAAAATCTGATTACCGCCATTGAAATAGCCGCTGCAAAGCAAAACGGGAAACCCATTGTACCGGAAGTTTGCATCTATTTTGAATACAAACTGTATCGCGGCAACCGTACACACAAGTACAATGCCGAGCATTTTGATGCATTTCATTCGCCCAATTTTCCGCATCTTGCCGAAGCCGGTGTACACATTACATACAACTACAATGCAATCAGACCGCTCCCGGAACAACCACTGAAAGTGCATACAGCAATCAGCAGTAATGTTGCAGTGCTTAAATTGTTTCCCGGCATCACACCCGAAGTTGTAAATGCCGTTCTCGGCACAAGCGGACTCAAAGCTTTGGTGCTTGAAACCTTCGGCAGCGGAAATGGCCCGACTTCAAAATGGTTTCTGGATGCACTGAAAAAAGCTGTCGATAACGGGCTTATCATTCTCAACATCACCCAATGCTCCGCAGGCCGTGTTGAACAAGGCCGATATACTACAAGTTCCGGATTTCAGGCAGCAGGCATTACAGGCGGCAGTGATATGACTACTGAAACCGCGTTAGCTAAACTCATGTTTTTGCTGGCAACAGGCAAAACTGCCGAGGAAATTAAAGGGCTGCTGCCGGTTTCGCTGGTGGGAGAATTGTCGGAGTAATTTTACCAAGCTGTCAGCTTCGCTGATTCACAATGTCAAATAAAAAAAGAAAATGTCCAGACCATGATCTGGACATTTTTGTGCTTTAATGCGGTCAGTGAGATTAGCTGCGCTGATCTCGAGCCTCCCATGCTGAAAATACAAAATCCACCGCTTCGCGTTGGTTTTCTTTTTTGGAGAGAAGCTGTTCAATCTAAAGGGGCTTGACAGAGATGGTGAGATTAGCTGCACTGATCTCGAGCCTCCCATGCTGAAAATACAACATCCACCGCTTCGCGTTGGTTTTCTTTTTTGGAGAGAAGCTGTTCAATCTAAAGGGGCTTGACAGCTTCTCTCCAAAAAAGAAAATGTCCAGACTATCGTCTGGACATTTTGTGCTTTAATGCGGAGACGGTGAGATTCGAACTCACGATACGGTTTCCCGTATACACACTTTCCAGGCGTGCTCCTTCAACCACTCGGACACGTCTCCTTTTACGTGGGGTGCAAATATAGCAAATCGTTTGGGTTTGTATTTATGGTTCGTTTATGCGGCAATGCTTTTATCTGAAAACAAAAACGGCTGCTTCCTGACATGGAAACAGCCGTTTTTATGTATTTCGATATTATCAATCTTTCTTCATCACTTTCATGGTCTGTGTAACTGAACCTGCAGTTACTCTTACATAATAAGCGCCGTTTGCAAGATTGGTGAGATCAATCTGGCGGGTTACATCGCCGCTTACACCTGAAGCCATATCGCTGTAAACGATCTGACCGAGAACGGTGTAAAT
>CALRTD020000235.1:0-6905 GCA_943371015.1 Synechococcus sp. UW140
TGATGCAAATATCTTTGATCAGGAGCAGGAATTCTATTTAATTAAACAAGCATACACTTCACTGCGTGAGCAACTCAATTGGCTGACATTGGGAACGCCGGATGATTATCGCTATCAAAGTTTTTTTGCTGCGTGTGAAGCAGATAATTGGGATGAATTGATTGATGCAGAAAAAGCTGCTTCAGTTGGCGATACAGCCACAATAGCCACCTTCACAGGCGGATCTGTTCCTGCCAACACGGCAGAAGAAAACGCACAAGTTGTTCTCAGTATTTACGCACATTACTGGTTGAAAGGAAATCGAACATTCAGTTCAGCTGATACTGCACTGCTCTTGAACATAGCCTTACAAAATCCGGTCCTCGGCGGAAATGCGGTATATGGGGCGCGTGTATTGCTGGGTTTAATGGTAGATGATTTTGCTGCATCAGCATCAGGCCAACGTCGGTCTGTTGCCGAGAACGATGCAGAGGCTACACCTGTCATAAACCTTTTTCCAAATCCTGCAACAACTCAAGTGAACATCACTGTGGACAATATAAACCTTGAAAACATCCGCACAGAAATCTACGACATCAACGGGCGGGAAATTTCAGGACAGATCATACAGTTATCAGACGGGATGATGTCTATTGACACCAGTAAATTAACCGCAGGTATCTATATGATTTGTATATTTCATCAAAATATATTAATGAAAAATGAACGTATTATCGTATCAGATCATTAAAAATAATTATTTTTATAAAAAGGAACGGTTTCATTACCATCCTAATTTTCATGCGCAATGAAAAATCTAATCTTTTTATTCTGTTGCTTGACATTTGCCACTGCTGGCTTTGCGCAATTGAACCTGATTCCCAATCCCAGTCTTGAGGAAAAAGATACGCTGGCAACATCGCCGCTGGCCTGTGTAACAAAGCATTGGTATTCGCCCAATTCAGTTGGCAGTCCTGATTATGTTGACAGTAGCTTTATTGGCATTAATTCATTTGGGCAGTATCCTCTTTCGTGGACAAGTTCAAGTAATGCTTTTAGTATCTGGGGAAATTACAACTATACCAATATCATGAATAATGGCAGTCGTTCGGCATATTCAGGGACTGCTTTTATTGGGATTGGTGTTTATTACCTCCGCGAATATATTGCTGCAGAACTACGCGACTCATTGCAGGCTGGAAAAACATACGCATTTGAATATCACACACTGCTTTCAAATTATACAAACTATGGTATTGATCGAATTGGTGCTGCTTTCACGCAAGATCGACTCAGCAATTTCAATGCAAATAATTCTCCCCAGTTTGTAATAGGCAGATTTGATGCTGGAGGAAAGTCAGGCCAATGTGTGCTTGATACGCTGAACTGGGTTGCAGTGCGTGATACATTCATTGCCGAAGGTGGTGAACGATTCATGACATTTGGTACGCCAGACACCAGCGGCCTGCAGCTTTGTCGATTCGCTCCCGGTGGCGGGGGGTATTATTTCTTTGATGATTTTTCGCTGATTTGTCTTGATTGCGATACTACAGTTGTACCACCTCGTCCAACTGCACCAGTAATTCCCGCCGATTATACAGGCATCAAAATTACGCCAAACCCGATCCGCGATGAATTCAATCTCACTTATGATTTACCGGCGGGAGGCACATTCCGCATCTTCGATACAGCCGGTCGTATAGTTTATACTGATCAGTTAGCAGCCGGCGATATTCAGCGCACCTTCACGCTTAGCGAAGATATACATACAGGCATTTACGTGTGGTCGGTAAGTAATGGTGATGAAATATTTATACGCGGTAAGATCATTGTGACACGATAAATGTAAGCCCTCGATACCTCTGAAAATAAGTGTGGATAAAACTATACGTATTCCGTAAATTGCAGAAAACATATCGCATGCCTCTGCAATTCACCATTACAAAAAACGGAAGTAACTACTCAGCCTCTGTCGATGGCGGTGCTGCTTTCTTTGTTGGAAAATCAACCAGCTATCTGGGACTGAAAGGCCTTATTAACCTGAAAAATTCGGGAGCAATTTATTCGCCGTCAGCGTATGAAGCACAGTTTGGTTTTTGGGCCTATTTCATTGCGCCAACTGCACAAGCCGAAAGCGGTGGTTCACTTACTGTGCTGAATACATACGATAGAGCTAAATTCACGTTCAGCTTTATGCAGTATGCCGCGCACGTACCGGAAGGCGATTTTGTGAAGTTTTTCAGAAAGCTTTTGGCATTGCCTGCAGCGGCGGCTTATTTTCCTGATCTCACCCTTTCAAACGGCCGTATTGCCAAACGCAGCGGCACAACTTTGCAGGAGCTTGAAAGTAAAACCTCAACGCAGTTGCTGATGGATTACCTCAATCCAACTTCAGCAGCCATTGAAGATGCAGAAGTACTGAATGCGGCGAAATTCATTCACTGGGCTGTAAACGATGCCGATCATCGCCGGATTCAGATAGAAACAGCTATTGCTCATTTCAAAAGTAATATGGCCGGCAGCTACGACAAACGCTACAAACTAAACGGTGTACCCGATTATGTTTGCCTTGTTGTTTGCGATATCCGACATCAGGGCCGGGCAAAAAGCGATGCCATAATTGCGGCACTGAATACAGAAGGCGATTACGAAAAAGCACTGAAAAACCTGCTGGCGCTGGCTGCCGATAAATACAAATCACGAATAGATACGCTTACTGCCGAAATTGCAAAACTGCGTGCATCAGGTAAACTCGGTAAACGACTGTGGAACAGTGTTGCGGGCGATTTTGTATGAAAGCGGGTTCCCGGCAGATGTTTACCTTTGCAAAAAATAAACTGCAAATGCTCGGCCTCAAACTTGCCACCGATCCGCGTTGGGTCAATATTGTAGAATCAAACATCGACGAGATTCTTACTGATCATGCTTACTGCGAACAGAAAGCCGCATCGAATGCAATTTCACTCATCGTTCACTATCCCGAATACTCGGATATGGTTGAGAAGATGTCGGAAATTGCGCGTGAAGAATTAGAACATTTTCAGCAGGTTCATCAGCTTATTACTGAACGAGGAGGCATTCTCGGTCGCGAACGGAAAGATGACTATGTAAATGAACTCATGCAGTTCATCAAGCAACCTAATCGCTCACGCGAGGCTACATTGGTTGACCGGCTTTTGTTTGCTGCTATGATTGAGGCGAGAAGCTGCGAACGTTTCCGTGTACTTTCAGAAAATATCAAAGACGAAAAACTGGCCGGATTTTATCGTGATCTTATGATCAGCGAAGCCAATCATTATACCGTGTTTATTGGCTTTGCCAGAAAATACGGTCAAGGTGTTAATGTTGAAGAACGCTGGAAAGAATTTCTGGTGTATGAAGCCGAAGTGATTTCACGCTACGGAAAAAAAGAAACCGTTCACGGCTAACAAATCCCAACGGTGGGTACTATAAGATTGCTTCTTGCTGCGGCTGTAGTGCTGTATCACTCATTTCACATTTTCGGACTGAAAATGACGGGAGGTGTGGTATCGGTGCAGGCGTTTTATATGATTTCAGGGTTTTACATGGCGCTCATCCTGAATGAAAAATATACAGCTCGCGGCGACTGGAAGTTATTTCTTACAAACCGGTTTCTTCGTATCTATCCGGTTTACTGGGTTGTACTGATTCTTGTATTGATTGCCGGATTGATTCATCATTACAACGGAGGAAACGGGTATTTCCTTTGGGCTTGGTTCAGTTACTTCGATAAACTGCATTGGTTTACCATTCTTGTTTTTATTCTCATCAACCTTTTTCTCTTTGGCGGCGACTGGATATTTTTCTCAAAAATCGGACCTGCCGATGGATTATTGCATGCTGCAAGCAGCGCCTACTGGCACAAACCGCATACGTTTAATTTCCTGCTGGTGCCGCAGGCCTGGTCAATAGGAGCTGAACTGAGTTTTTATCTGCTTGCACCACTGCTGGTAAAACGCCGCTGGTGGATTCAGGCAATTATTGTGGCAGCCAGTTTATTTTACAGATACTGGCTGGTAACCGAAGCAGGTAAAAAATGGGATCCGTGGAATTACCGATTCTTTCCGAATGAAATAGCCTTGTTCATGCTGGGCAGTTTGGCGTGGCAAATCTACAACCGCATCAAACATGTTCAGCTGCCTAAATGGAGCGGCCCTGTAGCCTGGAGTATTATTTTAGGACTTATTTTAAGCTACAACTTCATCACGTTTATTCCCAACGGAAAACGAATGATAACCTTTTATGGTTTATTCTTTCTCCTTCTTCCCATCATATTTATGTGGTCAAAAGATTTTAAAATTGACCGATGGCTTGGCGAACTTTCATTTCCGTTGTACATCGGTCATTTGCTCATCATTATGCTGTTGCGGAAATGGTATTTCGGCACAGATCTGCTGCCGTGGTTTGGAGTGGTTTCATTAGCCCTGAGCCTTGATTTTGCATGGCTGCTCATGAAATTTATTGCCCAGCCCGTTGAACGTATCAGGGCTGCAAGGGTGGCCAAACGAAAAGCAGTAATTTAACTGGCATTGATTTTGTAAAACTTATATTTGGCATATCCTACTTAACCAATAAACGATGATCAGAATACTTGTTTTCTTACTCGCCTTTATGGGGTTGAGCTCGTTTTCGACCCTGCACTATCAGGCTGCTGATATAAATGGTATCTGGTTTAACCAGGAGAAAGATGCCAAAATTAAAATTTACTCTACCGGTGGAAAGCACTTTGGCTACATCATTTGGTTGAAAGAACCAAACGATCCCGAAACCGGAAAACCCCAACTCGACAAAAAGAACTCTGACAAAGCCAAACAAACACGCCCGATCAAAGGTCTTGAAATCCTGAAAAATCTCGAATGGGATGCCGATGATCAGGAGTGGGATGACGGAGATATTTACGACCCGAAATCTGGTAATACGTACAGCCTGACCTGTAATCTCACAAACAAAAACACATTGAGCTTGCGCGGTTACATGGGTATTTCACTCGTTGGTCGTACTGCTGTTTGGACTCGTACTACCGAATAACCGATCAATTGATTCAACTGAAAACAGGAAGATGATAAACGTCTTCCTGTTTTTTATTTATACCGTAAAAGTAATTTACTGACTCTGCTGTTACTTGCTTTGGGGCTGTTCATCCAGTTGCTCGTAAACTGAATTATTGCTGATAAATTCGGGAACAAGCAGTTTCATTTGCGAAACAATTGTCATGTTATTTTGCGAATCGAAAAGTGCGATCAGTTGATGTACTTGTTTTGATACAAATGCATAGTCTGACGGCTGCACCCGTGCAATCATAATTTTCTCGTGGTGCGTAGGTAATGTATTTTCGCTGTTGCTCAGCAGTTCTTCATACAGCTTTTCGCCGGGACGAAGACCGGTAAATTTGATTTCAATATCGCGGCCGGGTTCTAAACCTGAAAGCTGAATCATCTTAGCGGCGAGATCAATAATTTTAACAGAGCGCCCCATATCAAAGATGAAAATTTCACCGCCTTTTCCCATACAACCGGCTTCCAATACAAGGCGGCAAGCTTCGGGAATCGTCATGAAGTAACGTGTTATTTCGGGATGCGTAATCGTTACCGGTCCGCCATTTTCTATTTGCTGCCTGAAGCGCGGAATTACAGAACCTTGCGAACCCAACACATTTCCGAAGCGTGTTGTTACAAAACGTGTTCCTGAAATATGGTTGTTGAGCGATTGCGTATAGATCTCAGCAATACGTTTTGATGCACCCATTACATTTGTCGGATTCACCGCTTTATCGGTTGAAATCATGACAAATTTCTCAACTCCAAACTCAACAGCAAGATCGGCGGTAACTGTTGTTCCCTGCACATTGGTACGCACAGCTTCTGACGGGTTTAACTCCATCATGGGCACATGCTTGTAGGCTGCAGCATGATAGACCAATTGCGGTTTGAATGTATTGAACACATTGTGCATGCGTTCGCGGTTACGTACATCGCCTATAACAACTTCGTACGTGAGACCTGCTATTTCAGCCAGCTCAAGCTCCATATCATACAATGGCGACTCTGCCTGATCGAGCAAAACAAGCAGTCCGGGTTCAAACCGTGCAATCTGGCGCACCAGCTCACTGCCAATTGAGCCGGCAGCACCTGTAACCAAAATGGTTTTGCCTCTCAGCTGGCGGCTGATATTGACTTCATCCAACTGAATAGGCTCGCGTTCGAGTAATTCTTCGATACGAATTTTGCGAAGCTGCCCGGAGCTCAGTTCACCGTTAATCCAGCTTCGTACAGGAGGAACGCTGAGTACAGGTACATGATGCGCAAGGCAGAAATCTACAATCTCCTGCTTTCGCGCAGCAGGAATTTGCTGAATGGAAAGAATAACTTGTACCTCGTCCGATTTCTCGGCCAACTGAGGCAATTTATCGGGGCCGTATATGGTAACACCTTCCAGCTTGCGGCCGTGCTTGGCTTTATCATCATCAATAAACGCAAGCACGCGGTAGCGTGTACCGGCATCACGATCAAGTGTGCGCTTGGTGATTACACCTGATTCGCCAGCACCAAAAATGATAACATCTGTTTTGCCGCGGGTTGGATTTTTGAGTTCCATCCACAAGGCCTTGTAGAGCAGCCGGGCTGCAATCATGCCAAACGTGGTAGCTAAAAACTCAATGAAAATAATGGAATGCGGAATCACATAAAGTCCGTTAATGAGCCGCGTAATTTGATTGATCCCGAAAAACACAAGTGTGCCCGCAATAAGCGTAATGAGAATACGCATCGCATCGCGCTGACTCATGTAACGCACAATGCCCCACGGAATCCGCGCCAGCAAAAAGCTGAACAACCGTACCCCCAAGAGCAGCGGAATCACCACCGGAAAAGCATCAATTTCTACCTGCGGCACAGCAAAATCAAATC
>CALRTD020000236.1:0-6880 GCA_943371015.1 Synechococcus sp. UW140
AAGCTCCGGCAAACGTTACAATGGGTTCTGTGGTTTCGCCTGCGGTTAATCTTACCAGCGAAGATCAGGAAGATCTCAACGTTACGCTGCAGGGCAAATCAATCAATGCTATCCGCTCGTTCATTGGCGAAGGAACACTGGTTTGGGGGGCACGTACACTCGACGGCAACAGTCAGGACTGGCGTTACATTAACGTTCGCCGTACCATGATTATGCTGGAGCAGTCGATTAAAGCAGCCTGCAAAGCCTACGTATTTGAGCCGAACAATGCCAATACATGGGTTGCCGTGAAAAGCATGATTAACAACTATCTCACATCGAAATGGAAAGACGGAGCGCTGGTGGGTGCCAAGCCCGATGAAGCTTTCGATGTACAGGTTGGTCTTGGTGCTACAATGACTGCAGAAGAAATTCTCGACGGAATTATGAACGTATCTGTTAAAGTTGCAATCGTTCGTCCGGCCGAATTCATTGTCATCACCTTCCAGCAGCAGATGCAGAAATCGTAATGCTTTTCATAAAGCACACCTAAAAAACTAATTGATTAACCACCTCTAAAAACCATAGAACATGGCAGGAGAAGCTCAAGATGCTGTATGGCCCTTACCGAAGTTTTACTTTTCAGTTGATTGGGGCGATCAGCAAAACCTCGCATTTCAGGAAGTAAGCGGACTCGAATCCGAAACTCAGGAAATCGAATACCGTCACGGCAATAACCCACAATTCTCAACCATCAAAATGCCGGGAATCGTGAAAAACGGAACTGTGACCATGAAGAAGGGCATTTTTGTGAAAGACAACAAATTCTGGGATTGGTATTCGCAGATCAAAATGAATACCATTAAACGTGTTCCGGTTACCGTTAAACTGCTTGATGAGCAGGGCAACCCAACCATGACATGGACACTGGCAAATGCCTGGCCCAAGAAAGTAACCGGCACCGATCTCAAATCAGACGGCAACGAAGTGGCCATCGAAACCATTGAGATCGTTCACGAGGGCATTACCATTGCCAACTCGTAACGGGTACTGAGGTTTGTTACTGACTACAAATTATAAACGACGCACAAATGCTTTCGGAAGAATACTACCCGCCACCGGCGTTTTATTTCTCCGTTTCGATACTGGGAATGCCAAATACTATTGATGCAAGATTCAAAGAAGTATCAGGCATTTCAGCTCATATGGATACCGAAGACATTGTAATGGGTGGGGAGAACCGGTTTAAATACAAGGCCCCCACCCGTGCATCGTTTGATAATCTCGTACTGAAACGCGGTCTGGTCACTTCCGGATCAGACCTCGCTCTTTGGTGCGAACAAACACTCAAGTCAGGACTGGTGACCAGCATCACGACTATGGATTTAATGGTGATGATGCTTGATGCCGAAGGCGCTCCGGTTATGACATGGACATTTATCGGCGCATGGCCGGTGAAATGGTCACTCGATGCTCTTGATTCGATGGACAATAAAATTGCCATTGAAACATTAGAGTTTGCTTACAATTATTTCCTTTGATAAATGAATTGAGATGTCGATAGAAATTCGGGAAATTGTAATTCGCGCCAATATTACGGCTCCGGGACAACAAGTAAATCCGGTAAAAAACGAAGAACAGTTCAGGCGCAAGATTATTGAAGAATGCACCAAACAGATAATGGCAAAACTGAATAAACGCGCAACACGATAAGCTATGTCGCTCCTTTCAGGCATATCGGCGGGTACACTCACACCCATGAAAATTACGGCATATACTGATGCCGCTTTTTCATCAAATGCCGGTGAATATACCGTAATGGTCAATCCTGAAAAAATTACTTACAACTACGGCATTAAACATGCCAACCAGCCTGTACCGGGAACAGGCGCAAACACACTAAAATATATTGGTGTTGATCCCGAAAAAGTTTCGTTTGATATTGTGTTTGATACGACCGGAGTGATACCGGGAAGCACCGGTGATGTGTATGACCAGATTGCCGCTTTCCGAAAAATCACTTACGATTATAACGGTTCAATTCACCGTCCCAACTACGTTCAGTTAAGCTGGGGTACATTTATTTTTAAAGGCGTACTCACTTCGCTGAGTGTTGTTTACTCGTTGTTTAGTCCGCAAGGACAGGCACTCAGAGCAAAAGTGTCTGTTGCTTTTGAAGAAACAAAAGACCCCGCCACCATTGCCCGCGAAGACGACCGGATGTCGCCAGACATGACTCACCTGCGCATGGTACGCGAGGGGGATACATTGCCGCTGATGTGTTTTGCCATTTACGGCGATGCATCACTCTACACAGAAGTTGCCCGTGTAAATGGCCTCGATCATTTCACCGCCATCAAACCCGGAATGCGCATTGAATTTCCACCTATCGAAAATGTCTGAGTTATGACTGCACCTTCACCGCTTTCATCGGCAACAACGCTTGTTACTTTTACCATTAAGGTAGAAGGAACTGCATTGCCGGATACCTATCAGGTTGTGTCAGTTCATGTAACGAAAGAGCTGAACCGTATTTCGCAGGCAACCTTTGTTGTGCGCGATGGTTCTCCTTCTGATGAAGCTTTTCCCATTAGCGACGGAACATTGCTTGTACCGGGCAAAAATGTTGTAATTACCGCCGGCTACAATTCTACCGAAACACAAATCTTCAGCGGTATTATTGTTCAGCAGGGATTGAGCATTACTTCCAGCGATTCACATATCGAAGTTGTTTGCAAAGACAAAGCCGTTAAAATGACTGTTGGCCGTAAAAATCTTTACTTCAACAGCGGCACTTCACCGGTTAAAGACAGTGATCTGATCAGTAAACTTATCGGAAACAGCGGAGCTACGGCAAGCGTTACAGCTACAACTGTAGATCAGGCGCAAATCTACCAGCATTACAGCACCGACTGGGATTTTATGATTGCCCGTGCCGAAGCAAACGGAATGATTGTAACGGTTGATGATGGTACGGTTGCTGTAAAACCTCCCGGTGTAAGTGAATCTGCGGTGCTCACCGTTTCGCTCGGCGATTCATTGCTCGATATGCAGGCGCAGCTCGAAGCTGTGGATCAATATTCAGCCGTTTCAGCTTCGTCGTGGGATCCCGCACAGCAAAAATTGGTTACTGCCGACGGAACTGCACCCTCCGTAAATTCGCAAGGCAATATTACTTCAAGCACACTCTCATCGGTGGTGGGGTTAAGTAAATTCAGTCTTCAGTCGGCTGCTCAGTTGCCGCAAGATGAACTTACCGCCTGGGCAAAAGCACAGCAGTTGAAATCGTGGATGTCGCGACTGAAAGGCACAATCCGTTTTCAAGGCAATGCACTGGCTAAACCCGATAAGCTGATTACCGTTGATGGAGTAGGAGCACGCTATACAGGCGATTTGTACATCCGTTCGGTAACACATAGCATAGAAGATGGCGACTGGATAACAGAAGCCGAGTTTGGAATGGATCCGATCGGGTTTGCCGAAAAAAATATGATTTCAGCACCACCGGCACAAGGTGTTATTCCGCCTGTGCATGGTTTGCAAGTGGGTGTAGTAAAACAAATTGAAGAAGATCCCGATAACGGCTTCCGTGTGAATGTAAAACTGCCGCTCATGGCCAACGACGGGCAAGCCGTTTGGGCACGCATGGCTACGTTTTACGCAACCAATACCGCCGGAGCTTATTTTTATCCGGAAGTGAATGATGAAGTCGTGGTGGGATTTTTTGACGACGATCCGCGTGCACCGGTCATTCTTGGAATGCTGCACAGCGCAAAAAATGCAGCGCCGTACACACCCGAAAAAAAGAATACATTTAAAGCAATTGTAAGTAAATCGAAACTCAAAATTGAGATCGACGACGATAAAAAAATACTGACCATCACCACGCCCGGCAACAACAAAATGGTGTTCAGTGATGATGCAAAGTCAATAACCATTACCGACCAAAACAACAACAGTATAAAAATGGAATCGGGCGGAATTGCAATCGACAGTGCGAAAGATGTGACGATCAGCGCAAAGGGAAATGTGTCGATTTCTGCCACACAAAAAATTTCGGTAGCAGCATCCGGCGGCGATGTCGAACTCTCGGGCATCAACGCAAAAATTACTGCGCAGGCGCAACTCAAAGCATCAGGCAATGCACAGGCCGAATTTTCGTCGGCTGCACAAACTGTTGTAAAAGGAGCCATTGTAATGATTAACTGATTTGAACATCTTAAAATAAAACAACATGCCACCAGCAGCACGCTTAACCGACATGCACACCTGTCCGATGCAGACACCGGCATTTCCGTCACCAATTCCGCATGTGGGCGGGCCAATAACCGGGCCGGGAGCTCCCACTGTTTTAATTGGCAATATGCCGGCAGCAGTAATGGGCGATATGTGTGTATGTGTTGGTCCGCCTGATTCTATTGTGAAAGGATCGGCAACAGTAATGATTGGCGGAAAACCTGCAGCACGCATGGGCGATACGACTGCTCACGGCGGTTCAATAGTTTTGGGTTTGCCAACGGTTATGATTGGCGGATAATACCACACTGCAATGAGTAAGAAGCACAAAGATTCGTTTCTCGGTTCGGGCTGGAGTTTCCCGCCCGAATTCAGTTATGACATGGGACGTATTGTTATGGTGAGCGATGAACAGGATATCTGGGAAAGCCTCCAGATCATCCTTTCCACAGCTCCCGGCGAACGTGTGCTGTTTCCGAAGTTTGGCTGCGGAATACGCAAAATGGTTTTCGAGTCGGTAAACCATACCTTCATTAACGAACTTCGCGAAATAATAAGAGTTGCCATTCTGCAGTATGAACCCCGCATCATTTTAAATGAAATAACAGTTGAACGCTCCGACAATGAATCGGGATTGCTGCGCATAAAACTCGATTACACGATACGCATCACCAATTCGCGCAGCAATATGGTTTATCCCTTCTACCTGCGCGAAGGCACCAATATTCCTACCGAGTTTCGTACTAATTCTAATGCCTGATTATGAGTTCTGATCAGCAAAGTGCATACAGAAGATATTTTCTGGCAGCGCTCACCCGTCACAACCGGGCTCAAGCGCTGCTCAATCCGGCTGCCGTGCCGGTTGATGAACGCACTATGCTTGATGATCTCATGCTTACCGGAGCGCTCTCCAGTTACATTAATTTTTTCAATACCGAAAATCAGATACAGGGCACCTGGCATACTTTTTTTGGTAAAAGTGAACCCGTATTGCTTGCCGGAATTGCATCTACAGATTTGAAAATGCTGGATGCTGAGTTCGGTGATCTGTTTGATGCATTCAGACGCAGCGACCGCGACAGTAAAAAGATTGAAGTGATCACCCGGATGTTTCAGTTCAATCTTATGCTTGCACTGCGCATCAATCACTGGTATGTGCATCTCTCAAAAGGTGAATACGGAAATGTGCAGAAAGAGTTTTCAAACCAGATTGCCGGCCGGTTAAGGCGTTCGCTGTATATGCTCCGGTATATTGGCGATAAAGCCACCCGGAGCGGATATTTTCCGCAAACGCTTGAAGTCAACCTTGATCACTTCAATGAACAATGGTTAATTGAAGGCACGTTTGTTCCCCCCGCAGATCTCATGCAGCATGCAGCGGGCGGTAATGCACTTGAAACATTGGTGCAGGCGTTGCGCCGAACGTATCATGATTTTTTTCAGGCGATTACTTATCTCGTTGAATATACGCGAACAAATTTCGATTCAATTCTGCTCACCCACAGCAGCAACAGACCGGATATTTCGCTGTTTCTCGCGTTTCTGAAAATGATTGAAAAATCGAGAGCACAGCTCAACACATTTACACAGCGGCACCTCGATTATTACTACAAAGACGTACTCAAAAGTTCGCCCTTAACTCATATCCCAGATTTTACCTTCGTTACCTTTACACTTGGCGAGGGCGAAACTATTTCGATACTTCCGGCAGGAACCCTGCTCGAAGCAGGTAAAGATGCAAACGGACAATTACTGTATTACGAAACCGAGAAAGAACTTTCGATCAACAAAACAGAAATTGCGGCACTGCGTTCACTTTACGTAAGCCGCAATCCGGATATTGTAACCTGGGCCGGGAATACTTCGGTGCCCATGGTAAAGAGTATCTACAGTTCTGCCGATCCAACCCGCGCCAACAACGGTGAGCCCATTGAATGGTGGAGCTTAACCGGAACCGATCAGCATTATTTATCGAAGGCAGAATGTACCATGCAGCATGCCCGTCTCGGCTTTTCAATAGCTTCGCCGGCATTGTTTATGGCAGAAGGAAAGCGTGATGTAACCATCACTTTTTTCCCCGATACCGGCAGTCGCGAGCTGAGACGTTTGCACACCATTATTGCAGAAGCCAAGCAGCAGTTTTCAAACAACGAAACCGGTGCAGAGTTTTATCTCATGCACAAAGCCTTTAACATTGCCATTACCGGACCCGAAGGCTGGATTAACATACCGCGCTACTCATTTACATTTGATCAGAACACCAACGAACTTGTACTGCGTTTCAGTCTTGGCTTAAACGACAGTGCTGTTACTGCAGCAAATCCTGCCCTGCACGGTGCCGAGTACAGTGCCGAATGGCCTGTGCTCCGGCTGCTGCTCAACAGCGACGATGCGCCGGTGTATGCCTACTCGCTGCTGAGCGGAATGCCGGTAAACAATATAAAAATAGATATCGCCGTTTCGGATGCGCGTAAACTCAGCTTGTACAACAACTCAGGACCGCTGGCAACCGACAAACCGTTTCAGCCTTTCGGGGCACAGCCCGGTTTGGGAACGTATCTGCTCATCGGCAGCAGCGAGGCATTTGCCAAACACCTCACAGCGCTGAGCATCAACATCAGGTGGTATGATTTACCTGCAAACGGATTTGGTGCACATTACAGCG
>CALRTD020000237.1:0-6873 GCA_943371015.1 Synechococcus sp. UW140
TGAGGCGGACGAAAGAGCAAAAACCGGAGTTTACTTATGTAAATGAGGATTTTTGTGATGAGTCCAACGAAGATATTTTGCTATTTTCAGAGTACACAGTTGTTATTCGACAACACTTAGTTTAATCATGTTTGATTTTCCTTTTTCACTCAGCGGAATACTGGCGGTGTTAATGATGAAATCATCTTTCACTACCAGACCTTCTCTTTTCAAAATGAATTTGATATCGGCAATCGTGTGGTCGGTGCTGATGTTTTTGTCGTAATAAAAACCGCGCACACCCCAAACTAAACTAAGCTGTGTGAGAATACTGTAGTTATCGGTAAATACAAATACGCTGGCGCGCGGACGGTAGCTGGAAATACGGAAAGCCGTGTACCCCGAATGCGTCATGGTTATAATAGCGGCAGCATTTGTATGCCGCGCCAGTTGTGTTGCACCATAGCATATATGATCTGAAATATAGCGATCATCGGAACTGAAAATCGGCGGGCGTTCTCCGTAATAAAGCGTGTGTTCTTCTTCAACCTGCGCAATAATTTTAGACATGGCTTCAACCACTTTGTGCGGATGTTTACCAACTGATGTTTCGCCACTCAGCATAACAGCATCTGCGCCATCCATTACCGAGTTGGCTACATCATTCACCTCAGCGCGTGAAGGAGAAATATTGGTAATCATGCTCTCCATCATTTGTGTGGCAATGATTACCGGTTTCGACGCCTCAAGACATTTGCGTACCAGCATTTTCTGAATTACCGGCACACGCTGCATCGGAACTTCAACACCCAGATCGCCGCGGGCAACCATCAGCGCATCTGTTTCGCGGATAATGTTGTCGATGTCGGTAATGGCTTCGGGCTTCTCAATTTTGGCAACTACAAGTGCTTTGCTGTTGGGATCAATGTTCTTGATAATATGCTTGAGCTCGATGATATCAGCCCCTGAACGCACAAACGAAAGTCCGATCCAGTCGAACTGCTGCTGAAGTGCAAACTCAAGATCGCTGATGTCTTTTGGCGTTAAGCACGGCAGCGAAATTTTTGTATTCGGCAGGTTTACTCCTTTTTTTGAAGAAAGGATTCCGCCGTGCATAACCTGTGCTGTTACTTCATCATTGTTATTGGTTGAAACAACACGCAGCACAAGCTTTCCATCATCAATCAAAATATTTTCATCCACTTTCACATCTTTCGGAAATTGCGGGTAGGTGATGTAAACCTTCTCTGCATTACCAATCATTTCATGTGTGGTGAATGTAAGTATTGAGCCTTCACGAAGTTCAACACCATTGTTCTCAACAACTCCGATACGCAGCTTTGGCCCCTGAAGGTCGCCGAGAATAGAAATATGTGTACCGAGTTTCCGGTTGACTTCGCGGATTTTAGTGACTACCGCGGCAACATCTTCGTATTTACCGTGCGAGAAATTGATGCGAAAAACATCGGCACCGGCAAGTGCCATTTCTTCAAGCATTTCAGACGATGACGAGGCTGGTCCGAGTGTAGCAATAATCTTTGTTCGGTTAAACTGAATGCGTTCCGATTCTTTAATTTGAGTTGGCATAATTTAGTATGATTCTATAAACAGGTGTGATAATCAGAAAAGAAGATTCTGGCGCGATTTAAGTGCTTCGGGCACCAAAGGAAAAGCCAGCAGGACAAACGGAATACTTTTAATCGCTGCAAGCATATTTGTTTCATCGGTTTTACTGAAGGGCCCTTTGGCCACAAAAAAATAATCGGCCTGATGCTGTTCGGGCACAAGCAAACCACGATCGCCCCGGTTGGCAACGATAAAGCAGGCGGTATCATTGTCTGTGTTCTCGTGCATATACAGCAGAAACTTTGATTCCGGATCTCCTTTTTTGAGTGCAATTGATAAAGGTGCCGCAAGTTCCATATCCAGCGAAAGCGCCTTGTTTACCGCCCAGCATAAACGATACGGTTTCTCGTGACAGGAAATTCCGGTCAGGATAAAATCGTAGTCGTAGTCTATGTCAAGCCTGAATTTGCCCACAGGAGTTTTTCCAGACAGGTAAAGATACGGGGCTGTATTGGTTTAACATGGGTTTTTCACAAGAAATTAACGTTAACCGTAATTCTGCCGGTTGTTTGGCTGTGTTTCAAAACCACATCAGAATTCGAGATTTTGCGGCTTATTTAAATGCAATCTGTTTGCAGAGATGAGCCATCCGGCTTGTAAACTGCAGATTGTGCAAGCAGAAAGCGAGTTTGTTTTGTTCGCCTTATCTTCGCACATCATCTTTTCAATATGAGCGAACAAAGCATTCATTCGTCAAAAGCTCCCGAACCGGTGGGGCATTATCCGCACGCCCGCCGCGTGGGCAACCTGCTTTTTCTTTCGGGCGTTGGCCCGCGCGAAAAAGGCTCGAAAAAAATTCCGGGCGTTGAGCTGGATGAAAACCGCAACATCATCAGCTACGATATTGAAACGCAGGTACGCAGCGTGTTTCAGAATGTGCGCTGGATATTGGAAGACTCCGGCAGCAGTTGGGAAAACATTGTAGATGTTACAGTTTTTCTCACCAACATGAAAGATGATTTCGCGACCTACAACCGCCTCTGGGCCGAGTATTTTCCCGAAAATCCGCCCTGCCGGACCACACTTGAAATCAACTGTTTGCCAACACCCATTGCTATTGAATTAAAAGTAATGGCTACGGTTGAGTAACCTTGCTTAACATGCGCCATCCGCTTGTGTGGCTTACTGCCGGAATTTGTTCGGCCTTACTGCTTCCTGCATTGTTTATGCAGGGCATGTTTTTCGACGGAGTAATGTATGCCAGCTTGAGCAAGAATTACGCAGCCGAAATCGGTACGTTCTGGGAACCGGTGTGCACAACAACATTCTATGCTGTTTGTCACGAACAACCACCGTTGTTTTTCTTTTTGCAGGGATCGTTTTTCAAAATTGCAGGCGAGGGTTTTTTAACCGAACGGCTTTATGAACTTACAGTCGCACTGCTTTGCAGTTTTCTGCTTGTGCGCATAATGCGTGTTGTTGATCTGCAAAAAATAAGCTGGCTGCCGGTTTTGCTGTGGATGGTGATGCCCGTTACCTTCTGGGCATTTCAGAACAATGTTATTGAAGGCACCATGAGTTTGTTTGTGCTGGCAGCACTGCTTCACCAGCTGCGGGCATTGCATCAAAACCAACGGCCATTTTTACACTTGCTTGCAGCCGGAGGCTGGCTGTTATTGGCCGGCATTACCAAAGGCCCGCAGGGCATGTTTTTGCTGGCTGCGCCGGCATTGTGGTGGCTGTTTACAAAGCGCAGCACACTGCAGACAGCCGTGCTTCAAAGTTTTATTTTGCTTATTGTTCCGGCTGCCGCCGCAGTGTTGTTTTGGTTGTATGAGCCTGCGCACAATAGTTTTGCGGCCTACTTTGCACAGCGTTTCGGCAATACGTTTGCAGGAGCACACAACACTACAGCAAGTCGCTTTTTTATTTTGTATGAATTACTGCTTGATGTATTACCTGCACTTGGCATTGTACTTTTAGTATGGCTGCTCGGGCGCAAAACAGCCGCAAAGCAGGAAACTACAATGCGCCGCCTTGCACTGTTTTTGCTGGCCGCAGGGCTTTCGGGAATTCTTCCGCTCATGGTTACGCTGGAGCAGCGCGGTTTTTATTTGGTTACCGCCTTGCCGCTGCTTGCACTTAGTTTTGCAATGTTTACAGCTCCGGCGGCGCAGCGCGTTCAGGAAATGCTGCTCAGCCGAACTGCGCTACGGACAACAATTTCTGTCGCAGGCTTATTGATTACAGCCGGCGCCCTCACGGCTACGGTTCAGCTCTGCGGCGACTACAAACGTGATGCCGACAAGCTGTTCGATCTTGCGCGCGTTGCAGCTGTTGTGCCTCAAGGCAGTATCCTCAGCGTTGATGATCCCGGTAATCCCGACTGGTCGCTGTTGCACAATGCGTGGCGGTATCACAACATCAGTATTGCAACAACTACAATGCCTGTTCAGGAGTGGATGCTCCTCGAACCCGGACAGAAAGCACCCGAGCAATACAGCAAAGTTGAATGCGGATTAGAGAAATATGTGTTGTGGAGAAAGAGCATCCCGAACGTCGATAATTAGCGATACTTCAGTATTTTCAAAACAACAAGAAGCAGTTATGAAAGCACTTGCCTTTCTTTTTTCGATTTGCATTTCCCTGTTGCTGCAAGCGCAACCATCCGCGTTAATTAATACACATTGTGGAAGCAATCCGCATGATCTTTTTATTTCCTCCGATTCTTTAAAATCTGCATTTGTACAACCCGATTCACTGCTGGAAATTATCCGCATTGATTTTTCAGACAACTGTTTGCTGGAAGTAAAAAAATACCCAAACACATCCATTGCAAAACTTACCAGCTATATTGAAGTAATTAAAAAGCGCAGCGACCCTGCATCTTCACGCTACTGGGTTTCAAGCACACACACATTCAACCGTGATTCAGCAAAAGATATTTTGCGCGTGCTGCAATTCCTCAAACCCATTCCCGACGGGAAACAGCTTTGTGGACAAATGCCTTCGTGCATGAGTACAAGCATGACCTGCGAAATCAAAACGAAGGATAATTACTCACAAAAAATCTGGATCAATCCTGATACATGGCCTGATTCAATTGTACAAAAAGCACCACTGCTTGCTGTGCTTAATTACTTTGATAACATTGCTGCCCCGCATGTAAATCACTTTCGGAATAATATCCCTCCGGGATCATATACGTATGGTATTATACAGATGGTCAAAACGGGTAAAACCCGCAAAAACGGTTATCACGAAAAGCGCCGCTTAAATGGCCGCTTGAAAGTGCAGGGCTTTTATCAAAACGGTGAGAAAAACGGCGAATGGTGCTATTACAATAAGAAAGCAACATCACGTTTGCAGGGACAATTGGTGAACGGCACCCGCGAAGGATTTTGGTATTTGGTAGGCACCGATAATGAAATACGCTACGACGGAACTGAGTACCGCAACGGACGTGTGGTGGCGCGTATGACGATGTCGTGGTGATTTGAAATATTAAGCGTTAGGCCGGTTAAATTTGACTGTTAATGATTATCTTTATTTAAATTTTTAAGCTATGAGTGTAGAGTCGCTTCGCTCTTATTTGCGTCTTCAAATTGATCGTGCAGACGAGTCACTTCTTCAAACATTAAAAAATGTGCTAGATGAGCATTCTCATACACGTGAAGAGCTGCAATTTGATCTTAGTGAGGAGGAGAAAAAAGAATTATCCGATCAATATAAATTCCTTTTAAAAGGTGAAATCAAAACATATACCGAGGAGGAATTAAGAGAACAGATCAGTAAAAACAGGAAAAGTAGAAAAGCGAGCTGATCTTTATGCAACATAAAGAATATCGTTTTACACCTATCGCCTCTGAAGATGTAATTAATATCATTAAGTATTTTGATGAAGAAAGCGATTATAAAGGTGATAAATTCTATGATGAATTGATTATGGAAGTTGAGTACGTCTGTCAGCTACCACGATCAAGAAGGAAGTACTATAAATATTTTCGAGCGGTTTTCATGTCGCAATTCCCTTTCGTTATTATTTACTCATTTAATAAAAATATCGTTTACATACACGCAGTACGTTCAACAAAACAGAATCTGATACGTGTTTTTTCTGAATTGAAACGCCGTAAATAATAATCCCCCGCTTTGATTTTATTCGGCTTAGTCACCGATCAATAGTAAGGAATTAAACAGCATTTTCGAATCGTGCCTCAATAAATCATTGACCTTCCGCTATTATTTTCTCAATTGTGTGCTTATCTTCGTACAACTGTGCAACTCCTTTTGCAAACCATATCTTCTCTCCTTATTGCCCGTCCGGCACTGCTCCTGATTCCTGTGCGAATTAGATAGCCCGGCGGCGTAGTAGTTTTTATCCTTTTGCGTTTCGCCGGGCCTTACCAACTGACTCCCCAACAGGAGCCAGATTACTGCGTTTTACGCTCTTTTAACTAACTTCGCGCGCAATGAAAAAATATCCAGAATACCCTGCACTCAATTTGCCCGGCATTGCCGAGGCAGTACTTGCCGACTGGGACAAAAATCAGATTTTCGAGAAAAGTGTGAGCACCCGTGAAGGTGCCGAGCCGTTTGTGTTTTACGAAGGACCGCCTTCGGCCAACGGAATGCCCGGCATTCACCACGTGATGGCGCGTACTCTGAAAGATATATTCTGCCGCTACCAAACACTGAACGGTAAACAGGTGAAACGCAAAGCCGGCTGGGACACACACGGCCTGCCCATTGAACTCAGCGTTGAAAAAACGCTGGGCATCACCAAAGAGGCCATCGGCAAAACCATTTCTATTGAAGATTACAACAAAGCCTGCCGCACCGAGGTGATGAAATACACCCACCTCTGGGAAGATGTAACCCGTAAAATGGGCTACTGGGTGGATATGAAGCATCCCTACATCACTTACGAAAACAAATACATCGAAAGTGTGTGGTGGCTGCTGCAGCAATTGTACAAGAAAGATTTGCTGTACAAAGGCTACACCATTCAGCCATACTCACCGGCTGCAGGTACAGGGCTTTCCTCGCACGAACTGAACCAGCCGGGCTGCTACAAGCCGGTGAAAGATCGTTCGGCGGTGGCTATGTTCAGTGTTAAAGCATCAGCGCAAGCCACTCAGTTATTTGGCAATGAGCCGGTAAGCATTCTTGCCTGGACCACCACACCGTGGACACTTTCCTCGAACACAGCGCTGGCTGTGGGCAAAGACATCGACTATGTGCTGGTGCAATCGTTCAATGCATACAGTCACCAGCCGATGCGTGTGGTACTTGCCAAAAATCTCCTCGGCAATTACTTCGATGCGA
>CALRTD020000238.1:0-6870 GCA_943371015.1 Synechococcus sp. UW140
AGCGAAGTTCTTCCTCTGGTTCGCGCACACCAGCCCGATGTGGTTGTACTGGATATTGGTATGCCCGATTTGAGCGGAATAGAAGTTGCCAAACTCCTGCAAATCGAGTACCCCAAAATTCCGGTGCTTATTCTCACCACACACGATCAACCTGATTTTGTTGATGACCTGCTCAATGCTGATGTGCAGGGCTACATCATGAAAAACAGAGGTGCCGAACAACTTGTAAAAGCCATCCACGAACTGAATGCCGGCAAAACCTATTTCGGTCAGGAAATCATGAAAGTAATTCGCGACAGCAAACGCAAGCAGGAAGAAATAAAAAATGTAAAGCTCACCAAGCGAGAAGAAGAGGTATTGCGACTCATTGCGCGTGAATTCACAACTCCTGAAATAGCTGAAAAGCTTTACATAGCGGCAAGTACCGTTGAAACACATCGCCGAAATCTCATCGCAAAATTTGGTGTTAAAGGCACACTTGGCTTAGTGAGAAAAGCCGTTGAAATGGGAATCGGATAAATTTTCAGGAATACCCTCTCGAAAAGCGCCGCAGTTATTTGCGGCGTTTTTTGTTGAAAGATGCGGCTAAAAAATCATCAAAACTGTGGATATATTTTACATGAAAACAGGGAGAATTATGATGGGCTTTTCAATGATGTTTGTAAAAAAAAACTCATAGCCCATGCAATCCAAAGCCCTGCTTGTTGGTATCAACGATTATCCCGAATCTCCGCTGCGCGGATGTATTAACGATGCAATTGCTGTAGAAGAATTACTCAGCAAAAACGAAGACCAAAGCCCCAACTTTTTTTGCCGCCGGTTAATTTCACGCGATGTAAAAATTACACTCCCCGAACTTCGCAAACAGGTTAATCAGTTGTTTAAAGATGATGCCGACCGCGTTCTCTTTTACTTTTCCGGCCACGGTTACGAAAATAATCTTGGCGGCTATCTGGTTACGCAGGATGCAAAGAATTATGCAGAAGGAATGGCTTTGTCGGAGCTTATTGCCCTTGCCAATTCCGCCCTGCGTTCAAAGCGCATCCGCGAAGTTATTTTGATTCTTGATTGCTGTCATGCCGGTTACCTCGGCAGCATTAGCGGTTTCGATCACATGCAGGCTGTGTTAATGCCCGGCTTGTCCATCCTTACATCATCATCGCCCAGCCAGTATTCTGTTGAAACTGCAAAAGGAGGTTTGTTCACATCTATTCTCTGCGAAGGCTTGCGCGGCGGCGCGGCTGATATTTTGGGCAGAGTAACTGTTGCCGGGTTATACAACTATCTCGATCAAATGCTGAACCCCTGGCAGCAACGGCCACAGTTTAAAACGTATGCCGAGAAAATGCACGTACTCAGAATTGGAAAGGCAAGAGTTTCAATTTCGGAACTCAAGCAGATTACAAGTCTATTCCTCGGAACTAGCCATAAATTGCGAATGGATAAAACTTGGGAATACACAGAAAGTGATGCAAAAAAGGAAAACATCACCAAATTCAATCAACTCAAAAAACTCCGCGATGCAGGTTTAGTAACTGTCCCTGAACCGTGGATTGATTTGTACTGGGCGGCAGTTAAGAATGGATATGCTGAACTCACATTGTCCGGACAACTTTACTGGAAATTGGTTGACAAAGGCATGATTTAAAAAAGCAGCAGCGAAGTGTTTGTTCCTTCCGATGTGTAACGGCCTCGCTGCCCGCACCGGTTTCTGCGAAAGCAGGAACCGGTTTTTTATTTAAAAAAAAGAGGAGGAGCGAACCTGCTGATGCAATCAAAAACCGTTTGGCTCCTGCCTTACACTGCAATGCAGCAGTAAAAATAGTCAGATGTTAAACCTTCGAGGTCTCAGATACCCAACCTTCGAGGTCTTGAAGTCCAAACCTTCGAGGTCTCCGAGACCTCGAAGGTTTAGCTACAACTAGCAAAGGTTTAGCAAATTTTTATAGCTGCTGCATTTCCGCTACAGTCAGGGCTAGAGATTCAATCCGTTCGGCGTTTCAAATCAACTCCTGCTGCATTCAAACTCAAACTTCCTCAGCTTTCATCAACCGGCCTTCCTGCAAAAAAAACAGCCAGGCTTCAGCCGGTTGCTGTGTGCTCAGCGCATTGGCAGCTTGCAGCACATTGCGGCTCTGCCGGGCGGGCATTCCGATTACAAAATTGAGCAGCAGGGTGCGCCCGGCAGTTTGCACAACGCGGTCAATGACTACTGGTTTTTGCTGGGGAATCAGCAGCTCAGCATTGGTGTTTATTGTACTTTCTGATGCAAAAAACAGGGCAAGCTGTTCATCCTGCATGAGCTGCTGCGCGCGGTGTGCAAGCAAATAAGCTTGTGTGTCTTCGGCTAAACCTTCCAGTACAAGCCGCCGCGCTGCTGCTGCTGCATCTTCTGCGGTGCGGCAAAAACTCAGCAGGGTGCGCATCAGCCGGGCATCGTCGGCTTTAACGGGTTCTGTTTCGGCCGCCCACAACTCAGCTGCGTGAGATCGAATGCTGATGCGGCTTGTCCAGTCGGTCACTGCCGAAACTGTGCTGCGCAGAAACTTCCCGGCTTTCGCTTTGTGCGAGGTGCGCGGCTGCGGAACGCCAAGCAAATATTCTGTTGTGTCGGGCTCTTCGCCAACAGCGGCAAAGTACCGCGCAAAACAATCGGATGCGGTTTTCAGTTCCTGCGCTGCTTCTTTACTGCTTTTGCCGGTAAAAATATACAGCCGCTGTTCGGCCCGCGTCAGCGCAACATACAGCACATTCAAATGATCGAGCAGCGATTTGTTGCGCTCTTCTTCATACATCGCTGCATACTGCGTGTACTGCAGTTCTTTGTTAACCGATATAACTGCGGTTTCAAGTCCCGGCAATTGTTCATCTTCCACATCAATCCAGAAATCATCGCGGCTCATGTCAAATTTCCAGTTGGCATAGGGGAGAATCACTACCGGGAATTCCAATCCTTTCGATTTGTGAATCGTCATCACGCGCACCGCATTCATACCTTCCGGCACAACTACCGATGCTTTTTCAGCACGTTCGCTCCACCAGCGCATAAAGTCGGCCGGATTGTTGCCGCGGCCCATGCCAAAACTCAACACCTCATCCAGAAAGAAGACCAGATAAACATCCGGCTCTGCATCAAGACCAAAACGGCGGATGATTTCTTCGCAGCGCTGATACAGCGGCATCCGCGCCAGCACAAGTTCATTGTACAGGAAATTATACTTGTGCAGCACCGCGGCAAGGCCGTGTTCAGCAGCTACGGTAAGCACGGTGTTGAGTGTGCTTCGTATTCGGCCGCTGCTCACTAAATAACTCAGCAACTGCGTGCGTGCAATCGCATCAGAAGGCAAATCAATAACACGCAGCACAGCCAGCACAAACCCAACACTTTCCGACTGACCAATCAGCAGCGATTCAGACGAAATAACCGGATAACCGGCTTCCAGCAAAGCAGCCGCCACGCGCGAACCGTTGGCATTTGTTTTGGTAAGCACGGTGATATCCTGCAGTTCAAAACCTTGTGCCAGCAATTCAGTAACTTGTTCTACCGTGCGCTGTGCATGCAGTGCATTTTCATCATCTTCTTTCTCAGGAAGGATACGGGAAATGTGAATGCTGCCGCCGGTATTCTGCAAATTCGATTCCTGCTCAAGCTGATCGTAAATGCTTTTGTAGTTATCACTTAGTTCATCCGTAAGCAAGCGAAACAGCACATTGTTAAACTGTACAATTTCGGTTTTGCTTCTGAAATTGCGCGAAAGCTGCAAGCCTCTGTAATTGCGGATCAAACTTTTTTCGCGTTCGGCTACAAGCTCGTTTCCGCTGTCAACATTTACATACGGAAGCCGGGCAAACTGTTCTACTTCGCCGCCGCGCCAGCGGTAAATGGCCTGTTTGCCATCGCCCACAAGCATGGTAAAATCGCCGTTGCCCAGCGCATTATCAATAAGCGGAAGGAAGTTTTGCCATTGCAATACCGATGTATCCTGAAACTCATCAATCAGGTAATTGGTGTAGCGTTCGCCTAATCGTTCGTAGATAAACGGAACCGGCTCGGCAAAAACTATTTTGGAAATAATGCGGTTAAATTCAGAAATGTGAACCACGTTTTGCTCGGCACGGAAACTGAAAATCAGTTTTTTAACTTCGTTCAGCGCTGCCAGCGCATAAATGTTTTTCAGCAATAAGGTATGCACAACGTAAGTGCCGTAGTGCTTGTCGCGCAGCGCTATGATTCTATTCCTGCAATCAGTCAGCGCTGGTTTCAGATCATCAATTGCTGATTTTTGTGCAGTAGTAACTTTTGAGGCGTACCATTTATCATTTTCAAAAGTCTCATCCACATAGCTGCTGTACTCATTCAGCTTTTCAAATCTGCCATCGGTCAAATACTCGAACCACTTCGGTGCTCCGGCATTTCCGCGATAGAAAGCGCTTTGGTCAAGACCGGCAGTTTCAATTTTTTGCAGGGCTTCTGTTGCAATCTTTTTAATTGTTGCAGTAAAAGCTTCTGTCGTTTTTCGCAGCGTGTTGCGCATGTCCAGAAACTCGCCGAGCGAGAGATTCCGCAGGCGTTCTATTTTCTCCGGACCTTCTTCGCGCAGCAGGTGTTTGGCTGTGTTCAGCAGTTCCTGTTCAATTTGCCAGCTTTTGTCTTCTTCGGTTTTCGATTCGGCAAATTGGACAAGCACTTCGGTCAGCTGCTCATCACTTCCGATGCGGCCGATGAGCAAATCAACGGCCTGGCGGAGTAGTTTTTTCTCATCGGTTTCTACTTCAAAGTTTACCGGCAGATGCAGGTCGAACGCAAATGCGCGCACAATGCGGTGTACAAAGGCATCAATAGTGCCAATGGCAAAATCAGTATAGTTGTGCAGAATGGCGCGCAGAATGCTTTGTGCACGGTCGGCCAGCGTAAACGGGTCGAGCAGAAGTTCGCTGCCCAGTACTGCCGCCATTGCCGAGGGTTCGCCGGGTTGTGCCTGCGAAAGTTCTTTGAGTGCAGAAATAATCCGCGCTTTCATTTCGGCAGCTGCTTTGTTGGTAAACGTTACAGCCAAAATGTGTTTGTAAAGCTGCGGCGGATCGGCAGTGTCGGAAAGCGCAAGTTTCAGGTACTCTTTTACCAGTGTAAAAGTTTTACCCGAACCAGCCGACGACTTGTAAACCGTGAAATTCTGCACCGTGTAAATGTAAATCTTAAAAGCCGAAAATTACGCTACAGCCGGGTTTTCAGCCGGGTTAACTTCTTCACTGTTATTAACAATTCATGTTTCATTTCTATCGCCTGCCGGCAATGGTCTCAGCAGTGGTTTGTCTATTTTTGCAACTATGACAAATCAGCAGCAACCGCTTATACTTGTTACCAACGACGACGGTATCTACGCACCCGGCATTACCGCTTTGGTTGAAGTTGCCAAACAATTTGGAGAAGTGGTTGTGGTTGCGCCCGATAAACCGCAGTCGGGTATGGGGCATGCAATCACTATCAATTCAACCATTCGTGTTGATGCAGTTTCGGCACATCCCGGTGCAACAGCGTGGAGCTGCAGCGGAACTCCGGTTGACTGTGTGAAGATGGCGGTAAACAAACTGCTGCCCCGGAAGCCTGATTTATGTGTTTCCGGTATCAACCACGGGGCCAATCATTCCATCAATATTATTTATTCCGGCACCATGTCGGCCGCTATTGAAGCCGCAATCGAAGAAATTCCGTCTATCGGATTTTCACTGCTCAATCATTCCATAGAAGCTGATTTTACAGCAGCTAAAGCAGCGGCAGCAGTAGTCATTGAACAAGTACTAAAAAACGGATTGCCCAAAGGTGTTTGCCTTAATGTAAACATACCGAAACTGCATACCGACGAAATAAAAGGCATTCGTGTTTGCCGACAGGGCCGCGCATCGTGGATTGAAGATCTTGACGAACGCACTGATCCATCGGGAAGAACATACTACTGGCTCACCGGCCATTTCGAAAGCTTTGAACCCGATTCTGACGATACAGATGTTTGGGCTTTGCATCACGGCTATGTTTCTGTTGTGCCCGCACAGTTTGACCTGACCGCACACAGCGCATTGCAAACGCTTGCCGGAATGAACAGTCTGACTATTCAAAATACAAGCAAATGAAAAGGTTCGATAATTTAGCGCTGGGTATTTTTCTCGGATTAGTCACACCGATCATCACGCTATTCCTTTTTTATTCGTTTACCTACAGCAGTCAAACCTCATTTTCCGGCTTTGTAGCTTACTTCGAGAAGTTTCACAACTTCGTGCCGGCATTAAGTTTATGCGTGATCTCTAATCTGGCTGTGTTCTTTTTGTTTATCTGGACCGATCGCTACAACAGCGCGCGTGGTGTAGTTTTTGCAACACTTGCTTATGCAATTTGGGTTGCTTACCGAAAATTCTTTGCATAACTCAGGCATGAACTACTACATCATTGCCGGAGAGGCATCAGGCGATTTGCATGCATCCAATTTACTGCGCGAACTGCGTGCCGCCGACAGCAATGCAGTGTTCCGCGGCTGGGGCGGTGATCTTATGGAAGCGCAGGGCGTAACCATTGTAAAGCATTACCGCGAACTGGCCTTCATGGGTTTTACAGAAGTACTCATGAACCTGCGCACCATTCTCCGCAATATCGAAACCTGCAAAAAAGATATTGAAGCATGGAAGCCAGATGTGCTGATTTTAGTTGATTATCCCGGTTTCAATTTGCGGATTGCTCCATTTGCCAAAGCACTCGGCATCAAAGTAGTTTATTACATCTCCCCGCAAATCTGGGCCTGGAAGCAAAAACGGGTACATAAAATTGTTGCCGGTACTGATGCTATTCTTACCATTCTCCCGTTCGAGAAAGCCTTTTAT
>CALRTD020000239.1:0-6836 GCA_943371015.1 Synechococcus sp. UW140
GGAAAACCACTGGCAGAGCTGAACAGCCCGTTTTAAACACGTTCAGCTAAATTCGCGAATGCTTAAGGTGTTTGATTGATGTTTTTTGAAACTTCCGGGCATCTGTTATCCGATTATTTTTACGAAACAAGTTAGCCTGATTTTTTTACTCGTGCCGTTATTCAATTTGCTCTGCACGATTAATGACTGATGCAAGCTGTATCAGCTGGATTTTTGATACTTCCGGTAAACTCAAGATTGGGAAATGAGTGCTTGAGATTATTCAGATCATCGAAAAGTACTGTCGCTTCGTTAGTGAGTTTACTGATGTGAATGCTCACAGTATATTTCATGATTGTTGCTGAGAAAAGAGCTGAAGTAAGTTAGCAAAATAAAAATCAGCTATTATTTTTAAGTAGTAATTTTTTTGTAAGGTGTTGATTTACATAATGTAGTGTTCATTTTGTTTGAAACAGTTTGCATCAGTTTTTCGGGCTATATTCCTTACCTTTGCAGCTTATTCACGGCTCAGTCTATGAACAATTATCTGGTTCTTATTTACGCAGGATTTTTTGTTGCCGCGATGCTGATTTCCTTGCTGCTGAACGGTATAATGCTTCGTTTTGCACAAACACTGGGCATTCGAAATAATCCGGAGCAGGTAAGGTGGAACAGTTTGCAAAAACCTTCGTTGGGTGGAATTACATTCTATGTGTTGTTCCTGCTTTCGGTTGCCAGTTACGGCATTTTTTTTCCGGGTCGTTCATTTCTTCTCGACAGCGAACTGCTTGGAATTTTGGGTTCAATAACGCTGGCCTTTCTGATGGGCTTGGCCGATGATGCTTACAATACACGTCCCGTTCTTAAATTTTCGATACAACTTACTTGTGGCTGGATTCTTATTGCTTCGGGACTTTGCATTGATATGTTTGAGTGGCAACCGCTTAATGTTTTACTCACTTTGCTTTGGGTGGTTGGAATTATGAATTCAATCAACATGCTTGATAATATGGATGCAATAACGGCTTGTGTTGCACTATTCATATTGCTTGAAGCCCTAGTAACACTATATGTAACGCATGATGCCACCAGTCCGCTTGTCATTATTCTGATTGGTGTTATTGGTGCGCTGGCTGGCTTTCTTTTTTTCAACTGGCACCCCTCACGATTATACATGGGTGATACCGGCAGTCAGTTTTTAGGAATTGTGCTTGCTATTGTAGGCATTCGTTTTTTCTGGAATCAGCCTGATTTCGGAGGCCAGAGCTTCGCATCCAAGCGCATTATTATTACCAGCCTGGCATTTCTGATACCGATTGCCGATACATTTTCGGTTGTTGTAAATCGTTTGCGTCGCCGTCAGTCGCCCTTTATTGGCGGTAAAGATCATACAACACATCACCTTTCCTATCTCGGTTTGTCAGATAGTCAGGTTGCTCTTGCATTCTGCGGTATTTCAATGATTGCCATGATGCTGATTTTCGTAGTTCAGGGAACAATCGTAAATTGGGAATTATGGCATGTGCTTTTGTTTGGCGGCTTTTCGCTGTTAGTCATTGGCGGATTGTATGCTGTAACACGAATTTCTAAACCAGCGGCCCCGGCCGAACAACAAACACCGGAAAATCAATCGTGAATAAGGTAATGAAATCAATAGCAGCATTCTTCAGGTGCTGGCACAGGCATTTGCTTGCTTTGCCTGCACTGTTTTTGCTGATGATTTTCATTAAGCTGTTCAATTTTTCGAGCGGTGGTCAGGTTTCGGATGCCGATTACCGCAACTATTTTGTGGCCAACTACAAAGTGTTTGGTATCACCATTCCGAAAGATCTCAACTTCTGCGGCGAACCTGTTCCGGTGAATGATTTTACAGTTCGTGAAGCATTGGAACGCGAGCTTCTGATTAACACCTACTGGCAATCGCAAACCGTGTTGTTTCACAAAAAAGCGAATCGCTGGTTCCCGGTTATCGAGCCTATATTGAAACGCAACGGAATGCCCGATGATCTCAAATACATTGTAGCCGTAGAAAGCGGGTTCAGCAATGCCGTATCGCCGCAACAGGCAGCCGGTTTCTGGCAGTTTGTACCGGGCACAGCGCAGAATTACGGATTAGAGATGAATGAGGAGGTTGATGAGCGCTATAATATTGAAAAAGCAACAGAAGCCGCCTGTAAACTTTTTAAAGAAGCGCACGCCCGTTACAACAACTGGACATTAGCAGCAGCATCTTTCAACCTCGGAATGGGCGGAGTTGATAAACAACTGGAAAAGCAAAAATCAGGGAATTATTACGACCTCTATCTTAACGAGGAAACAGCCAGATACATTTACCGAATTCTTGCCATCAAAGAAATTTTATCGCGCCCCAAGGCGTATGGCTATCAGCTTCGGCCCAATGATCTTTATCCGCCTATTCCCACAAATGCGGTTACTGTAGATTCTTCAATTACCGACCTTGCCGCATTTGCCATTAAGCGAGGCTCAACCTATAAAATTTTAAAGCTCATGAACCCCTGGCTGCTGAAAAGCAGTTTGAGCAATCCGAACAAAAAGAAATATGTTTTGTTATTTCCCAAAAACGGAGTCCGTCTTTATGGTCTTGATGAGCAGGACACACCGGAAGCGCGTAATGATTCATCAAAATATGTAACTGCTCCCGAAGTGATAGCCGACAGTCTTTCGCGTGTGCATCTGCATCTTGTGCTGGAAGGCGAAACGTGGGAAAAACTGGCAGCGCAGTTTGGCGTTGAGGTGCAGCAATTGCTGAGCGCCAATCGCCGCGACGGTAAAACGCCGCCGCTTGCCGGAGAGCAAATAGTAATACCTAAACACTAACGGTCTCCAAAACCGGCTGCTGTTTTCCGCCAAACAGTTGCCGCCGCCGTTAGCGAATATACTGGCGCCTGATATGGCAAAAAAAACAACTCTTCCGCCAATCGCCGAAAGCGAAAACGAAACGCTCGAAGTAATTGGTGCCCGCGTTCATAACCTTAAAGAGGTAAGTGTTTCCATTCCGCGTAATCAGCTTGTGGTCATTACCGGACTTTCGGGTTCAGGGAAATCTTCGCTAGCGTTTGATACAATTTATGCCGAAGGACAGCGCCGCTACATCGAAACATTTTCGGCTTATGCCCGTCAGTTTCTCGGCGATCTCGAACGGCCTGATGTTGACAAAATAACCGGGTTAAGTCCGGTAATTTCTATTGAGCAAAAAACTGTAAACAAAAATCCTCGCTCAACAGTTGGCACAATTACCGAGATCTACGATTTTCTTCGCTTGCTCTATGCCCGTGCATCAGATGCATTCTCGTATGTAACCGGCGAAAAAATGGTGCGCTACTCGGATGAACAAATTCTTGAACTCATCCTCAGCACTTACGAAGCAAAAAAAATATTGCTGCTCGCGCCGGTAGTAAAAGGCCGCAAAGGCCATTACCGTGAACTGTTTGAGCAAATCCGCAAACAAGGCTTTCTGCGGGCTCGTGTTGATGGCGAAGTAGTTGAACTAACGACAAGGTTGCAACTTGATCGTTACAAAGTTCACGATATTGAAATTGTAATCGACAGGCTCGAAGTACTCGCATCCGACAAACAGCGGCTTACAGAAAGTTTAAAGCTCGCACTGCGCCACGGCAAAGGAACCATAATGGTGGCTGAGCCGGGTAAAGAAACGGTCCGGCATTTCAGCCGGCATCTGATGTGTCCTACATCAGGTATTGCGTATGATGATCCGGCTCCGAATTTATTTTCATTCAATTCGCCTTACGGAGCGTGTCCGAAATGCAATGGACTTGGGCATGTGCTTGAAATCGACGTAAACAAAATTATACCGAACAAGGGCAAAAGCATAAAAGCCGGAGGCATTGTTCCGATTGGTGAATACCGCGCAAGCTGGATTTTCAGACAACTCGATGCAATTGCCGATAAGTATAAATTCAAGCTCTCCGATCCGATTCGGGAAATACCCGAAGATGCGCTTCAGGCTATTTTATTCGGAACCGATGAAATGCTGAAAGTAAAAAGCGACAGCACAGGCAGCGGCAGCAGTTATTCGCTTTCGTTTGAAGGTGTGGTGAACTTTCTTGCCCGTCAGGAACAGGAAGGCAACACCGGCACACAAAAGTGGGCGCAGGAATTTATGAATGAAGCGGAATGCCCGCAATGTCACGGCACACGACTCAAAAAAGAAGCACTTTATTTTAAAGTTGATGATAAAAACATTGCTGAATTAGCCGGAATGGGCTTGCAGCAACTGAGTGTATGGTTGAGTAATGTTGAAGACCGCATCAGCGACAGACAGCGGGCTATTGGCACAGAAGTGCTGAAAGAAATCCGCACCCGTTTGCAGTTTTTGCTTGATGTGGGGCTTACTTATCTCACTATCGACCGAAGTTCGAAATCGTTATCGGGCGGAGAAGCACAGCGCATTCGTTTGGCTACGCAAATAGGCTCTCAGCTTGTTGGTGTACTGTATATTCTCGATGAGCCGAGTATTGGTTTGCATCAGCGTGATAATGTGCGGTTGATTGATGCGCTTAAAAACCTGCGCGATATTGGCAATTCAGTTTTGGTTGTTGAGCACGATAAAGAGATGATTCTTGCCGCCGATCATGTGCTTGATGTTGGCCCGCGTGCAGGTGTGCATGGCGGACAAATTGTAGCTCAAGGTACACCTGAAGAATTGCTGAAGTTTGATACACTCACAGCCGATTACATTACAGGTCGCCGGCAAATTGCTGTTCCCGCGCAGCGCCGCAAAGGCAACGGAAAGTCGATTGTGCTGAGTGGTTGCACCGGTCACAATCTCCAAAACGTTACGCTTGATCTTCCGCTCGGAAAATTTGTTTGCGTAACAGGAGTCAGCGGCAGCGGGAAATCATCGCTCATTAACGAAACACTTTATCCGATTCTCAGCCGTCAGTTTTATCGCAGCGAACGTAAGCCGTTGCCGTATAAAAAAGTACACGGGCTTGAGAACATCGACAAAGTAATTGATATTGATCAAAGTCCGATTGGCCGCACACCGCGTTCAAATCCGGCAACTTACACCAATGTTTTTTCCGATATCCGCACCTTGTTTTCGGAATTGCCGGAAGCAAAAATTCGCGGCTACAAGCCCGGTCGTTTTTCGTTCAACGTAAAAGGCGGACGCTGCGAAACCTGTCAGGGAGCCGGATTGCGCACCATCGAAATGAATTTCCTGCCCGATGTATATGTGCATTGCGAAACCTGCAACGGTCGCCGATACAATCGTGAAACGCTGGAAGTACGTTACAAAGGAAAGTCGATAAGCGATGTGCTTGATATGACCATTGATCAGGCGGTATCGTTTTTTGAAGCTCAGCCTTCGATCTTGCAACGTGTAAAAGCCTTGCAGGATGTTGGTCTCGGTTACATTACCCTCGGACAGCAGAGCACAACGCTTTCGGGTGGTGAGGCACAACGCGTGAAGCTGGCTACAGAGCTTGCACGCAAGCAAACCGGCAACACGCTTTACATTCTTGATGAACCTACAACCGGTTTACATTTCGAAGACATACGCATCCTGCTTGATGTGCTCAATCTCTTGGTTGAACAAGGAAATACTGTGCTTGTCATTGAGCACAATATGGACATCATAAAAGTTGCCGATCACATTATTGATCTTGGTCCCGAAGGCGGCAGTGGTGGCGGACAGATATTGTTTACCGGAACGCCTGAGCAAATGATTAAGCAGCTTCCCGGTTTTACTGCTAAGTTCTTGAAAGACGAGTTGGAGACTTCGGCGAAACCGGTAACTGCTCGGTAGAAGGCTGTTTGCAACCATCTGTCATTTTCTGCAGTTGAATTGTGTGCAAAAACTTAGTTTTGATGCAGGATTAACGTCTGTTAACGTCATTCACACCTCGCTTAACACATTGGTACGTTCATCAACTGTATGTTTGTGCTGATCGTTTATTCGAAGACTGCATGTTAAAAAATAGTCTGCTTTTTATTTTTGTGCTGCTTTCAGCCCCGGTTCTTTTTGCCCAGAAAAATTCAGGCACAGTAAGCGGTATTGTCAGAGATTCAATTTTTGCAGCACCTCCGCTCGGAAATGGTCGTGTGAGCGGTGCTTCAGTAACGCTGATGAAGCAAAAAGATTCGTCGCTGGTTACATTTACGATGACAGATACTTCCGGGACTTTTTCACTCAAAGGTATTTCTTACGGAAGTTATCGCTTGCTGATTACGCATACCACTTACCGGAGTTTGAGCCGAACCTTTGTGCTGAGTGCTGATACTCCTTCAGTGGTACTCAGTAATCTTTACCTTATACATCGTTCAATACAGCTAAATGAGTTTGTAGTTGAAGAAGAGGCTCCGCCAATCACACTCAAAGGCGATACATTAGAGTTTAATGCCGGCTCGTTTAAAACAGTACCCAATGCGGCTAGTGAAGAGTTGTTTAAAAAGCTACCCGGTTTTCAAATCAACAGCGATGGGAGTTATACTGTAAACGGGCAAAAAGTAACCAAGATTCTGGTTGACGGGAAAGAGTTTTTTTCAGATGATCCATCGCTTGCAGGTAAAAATCTTCCGGCCGATGCTATTAATAAAGTTCAGGTTTTTCAAAAAGCATCGGAAACCGAAATGGCTACAGGTGTTAAAGATGGTTCGTCTGAAACTACAATTAATCTCACCCTGAAAGAGGATAAAAAAGCCGGCGGTTTTGGTTCTCTGATGGCTGCAGCCGGAACTGATAATCGGTACCAGACCGCAATGAATTATAATCGTTTCAATGGGGCTAAACGTTTTTCGGTATTGGCCAATACAAACAATATCAACGAACGTGCATTTTCATTTCAGGACATGATTAACATGTCGGGCGGATT
>CALRTD020000240.1:0-6833 GCA_943371015.1 Synechococcus sp. UW140
ATTATTGCCATTGAAGTCGATGGTAACTTCACCGTTTGAAGGCGAAGGATAAACACTGATGCTGTTCAGAAGGTTGATTTCTTCGAGACCAACAGGTGTACAAGCATTGGAAGTGAGCAGGCTTGAACGCGCTCCATTGAGCACACTCCACATTCTGGTTTTCTGACCGGTGGTAAACATATACTTGCAAGCATCCTCAGAATAGTCCATGTAATTCATCCACATAATTCCGGGCGCATTAGGGGTACAACTGTCGGTAATTACCTCACCAATGTTATAACAGAACTGATTGGGAGCATTCTGATTAGGTGTATCACTAATAAGGTCAGAACTGGAGCAGTCATAGAAATCATTACCCCAGATGTGAAAAAGGCCAAGCCAGTGACCCACTTCGTGTGTAGCGGTGCGACCTCTGTCAACCCCTTGAAATGTACCTGTAATACCTGTTGCGAGGTAATTGATCACTATACCGTCGTTTACTACAGGGCTACCCGGAGGCGTTGCAAAACCCCAGAAGCCCAATCCCAGATCACCCACCCAAATATTCAGATAACGTGTTGCATCCCACCCATCAGCTCCACCGGCAGCTGCCGACTTTATTTGATCAGGGTTAGTAATAAGACTGAAAGAAGTTACTGTTGTGGCATAGCGCTCAATACCATCTGTCCATCCGTTGGTGGGTGTGCGTTTGGCCAGACAAAACTGAATTTCACAATCCGCAGCAAGACCAGCCCATACAGCAGGAACATTTATATGATCGGCATTGAGTTTGCGAAAGTCTTCATTTAATACCTGCAACTGTTCGAGAATACGGGCATCAGAAACATTCTCTGTGGCATTTTCATATACGATGTGAAAAACTACCGGAATGGTCACCACAGTCGGAGACTGCACGCCATTAGGATGTGCGTTGGCAAAGTGTGTCGCCTCACGGTTGATTTCAGCTTCCCGCTGAGCAAATTCAGGGTGCTGTACAAGCTGCTGCTGATGATACTCGTGACTGTGACAACGTTGAGGAGTTTGTGCGTTGAGCAATGCACTTATACCTGCTGCGAATGCGGTTAAAAAGTGTTTTTTCATTTCCGCTTAGGTTGTGAGTAAGGATTTTTTAGGCCTGTTTTTGGGGAGACAAAAGCACTAGATATTAACTAAACCAATTTAGATGGCTTTTGTTTTTATCATGTTACAGAAACAATAATTACCGGCCTTAAAACAGAATTTTAATTTCACAGCTGAAATTTATATAACCACCATCTAAACAGAAATTTACATAGGTTGATTTTCAGTTGAAATTATTGCTCAATGTGTAGAAATAGCATATGTGGTTACAATTCTACTGTCACGAATCAAAAAATGAAACAAAAAAGCTGCCCCATTTCTGAGGCAGCTTTTCACAATGAAAACCGAAGCTTTTATTCAATAATTACTTTACGTGTTGTGCGCTCGCCACCATTGCTGATTTCAATTGCATAAACACCAGCAGCAAGACCGCTGAGGTTAAGAACTATGCGCGAATCGGTGAGTACTGCATAACGTGATGTCAGTACAGCTTGTCCGATTGCATTGAAAACGGTTACATCAACATCATTTGCATTATTGCCATTGAAGTCGATGGTAACTTCACCGTTTGAAGGCGAAGGATAAACACTGATGCTGTTCAGAAGGTTGATTTCTTCGAGACCAACAGGTGTACAAGCATTGGAAGTGAGCAGGCTTGAACGTGTACCATTCAAAATCGACCACATGCGGGTTTTTTGTCCGGTGGTAAACATGTACATGCAGGCATCATCGGTATAATCCATGTAATTGAGCCACATTACACCGGGTGATGTGCTAGTACAGTTATCGGTAACCACCTGACCGGCGTTGAAGCAGCCATAGTTTTCTGAAGCCTGATTGGGTGTATCGCTTACCTGATCTGAACCAGAGCAACCATTTCCGTCATCGCCCCAGATGTGATAGAGGCCGAGGTAATGTCCAACTTCGTGTGTCGCAGTACGGCCTTTATTGTAAGGTGCTGTTGCGCCGGTTTTTCCGGTGTAGCGGTAGTCAAGTACAACGCCATCGGTAGATGCAGGACCACCCGGGAATTGTGCATAACCGAGAATTCCTCCGCCAAGATCACAGATCCAGATATTCAGGTATTTTGTACGATCCCATGCATTAGCGCCTCCGCTTGAGGCAAACTTCACATCATCATTCAAGCTAAAGCTTGATGATGTGGTTGAGTAGCGCTCAATACCATTTGTCCAGCCGTTTGTAGGAGTACGTTTAGCCAGACAAAACTGAATTTCACAATCAGCTTTCAGACCAGCCCAGGCAGCCGGTACATTAATATGATCAGCATTTAATTTGCGGTAATCTTCATTAAGCACCTGAAGCTGTTCAAGAATGCGTGTTGAAGAAATATTTTCGGTTGAATTTTGATAAACAACGTGAAAAATTACCGGAATAGTCACTACAGCGCGAGACTGCACACCATTCGGATTTTCGGTGGCAAAATGTTCTGCCGCACGATTGATTTCAGCTTCCTGAAGCGCAAGCTCAGGATGCTGGGCAAGCTGCTGCTGATGATAAGCATGACTGTGGCAGCGCTCTGGTGCCTGTGCATTGAGCAGCGTGCAAAGACCTGCTGATAATACAGTAAGTAAATGTTTCTTCATGTCCGCTAAGGATGTGAATGAGGGTTTTGTTGTTGATCTGTTTCTGCGAACTTAATTTCGCGGTCTGGTGATTACGAATTTAAGGAGTTTTTTTGTTTTTTAACATATCTGAACCGAATAAGTAGCGACTCAAAACGGAAATTCAGGTGATCTTCATTTAACCTTTATTCAACGCAAAGCCCCGGAACAAAATTGCTCCGGGGCTTTGCGTAAATAGAAAGCGTTATTAGCGTGTAAGTACGATACGCTGTGTGGTTACAGCTTCTCCGGCACGGATCTGAACAAAGTACATGCCTTCGGCTTGTGCTTCGAGGTTCAGTTGGTATTGTCCGCCGTAGGTGCTGCCTTGTTCAAACTGGTCAACAACCTGACCAAGTGAGTTGGTTACCACTACCTGCAGGCGCTCAGCCTCGGGGAGACTGATGTTGAGCGTTACCATTCCGTTTGTCGGGTTGGGGAACAATGTAACCATTGAACCAAGCGCTGCCGATGAAATACCTGTGCTGTTGGTGAGGTTAATATCATCAATGTACAGGTTGTTCTCGTATTCTGTAATGTTTACAAAACGGAACTGCGCATTTTGGGCTGATGCATAAGGAATGAGCGATACTGTTTCGAGGCGCCACTGGCTGGCTGTGGGAACAAACGGTGTGGTGCTGAATGTTGGGTTAGCTGTAGTAAGCTGTGTACCAAACTTGTTGTAGATCGTTGTCCATGTAGCTCCGCAGTCGGTTGAAACCTGAACGCGCAGTGTGTCTGAGTAGTTCGGATTTGAAGCCGGATCAGTGTAAAGCTGGTAAGCCACTTCAAATGTGAGTACCGGATTGTTCACCGAAGCAAGGTTAACTGCCGGAAGCACAAACTGATCAATTTCACCGTTGGCCGCATAGTTAACATTGTCGATATACATCGATGCAACACCGGTTTTTGCAGCGGCTGTACTGCGTACCCAGGTTGTTGCGGCATCCGGGTTAATTACACTGTGGCCGGCAGGTGGGAATGTGGTTGACTCAAAACCTTGTGTGTAGGGCAGGTTTTGACCCGGGCCCTGAACGGTAAAGGTAGATGAAGTAAGGTCGTTGCTGGTATTACCGTCGCTGTTGCCGTTCGGGTTTTGTGTTTGTGTGGTAAATGTGTGTGTACCTGTTGTTGTTGTCACTGACGGCAATGTAACATTCACCTGTGCACCTGTAGCAAGCGAACCTGTCCAGTTAAAGTTGGTATAAGCTGCGGCATCCACACGGTACTGAATTGTTACTGAGGTAAGTGTTTGTGTACCAAAGTTTTTGAGCGTTACAACTGGCTGGAATGTTGATGAACATACAGCTCCGTTTGGAGAAACAACAGAGAGCATACCGGCATCATTGGCCTGCGACTGAGAAGAGCCGCAGCCCTGTGAGTTTTGCAAGCTGGCGCGTGAACCTGTCATTACAGCTACAATGCGGGCTTTCTGTCCGTTGGTAAACATATACATACACGCATCGTCGGTGTAGTCCATGTAGTTCTGCCACATGTAGCCAGGCGAACTGGTTGCGCAATTGTCGGTAAGTACTGTGCCGGGGTTGTAGCATCCGCCGGTTGCATCCGCCTGGTTAGGTGTATCAGCAACCAGATCGCTGCCAGAGCAGGATCCGCCATCGTCGCCCCAGATGTGATAGAGGTTGAGGTAGTGACCAACTTCATGTGTAGCTGTACGGCCTTTGTCGAAAGGAGGCTGTGCACCGGTAGCAGTTGTTCCGGTATAGCGGTAGTTGAGCACAACACCATCGGTATTGGCCGGGCCGCCCGGGAACTGTGCATAACCAAGCAACGATGAGCCGAGGTCGCACACCCAGATGTTGAGGTATGAACCCGCCGGCCAGGCATCTTTACCGCCCGATGAGTTGAACTTCACATTATCATTGGTGTTAAACGAACCTACTGTTGTTTGTGTGCGGGTAATACCGGTTGTCGGATTGCCCTGCGGGTCGATTGTAGCTAAGCAAAACTGAATTTCGCAGTCGGCAGCAATGCTTTGCCAAACGGCGGGAACGAGATTCGCATCTGAGTTGAGCTTGCGGAAATCGTCGTTAAGTACCTGAAGCTGTGCATTGAGCGCAGCGGTGCTGATGTTTTCAGTGGTGTTTTGGTAAACTACGTGGAAAACAACCGGGATGGTATAAACGGTACGAACGTTGGGATCGTACTGATTCTGAATAAAATTCTGAATACGGGTTTCTTCTTGCTGCATACGCAGGGCAAGCGAAGGATCCTGCTGAAGAAGCATATCCAGATGATCCATTGTTCCGCAACTGCGATGTGCAGCCGGAGCCTGTTCGGCGTGTGCGGGTTTGCCCGGTTTGTGTGCATGCTGAGCCTGCAGGGATACCGCAGCAAACAGTGCGACACCCGCAAAGGTGAGGAGTCGTTTTGTCATGTTGTTTTGGTCAGTTTAGTTTTATATGCTTTCTGGTGTGAAGAGGTTGCAATTTCAGGAATATCTGGCGTATGAACAACATGTGTCGGCAGATTGTTGAAAAGCATCGGTAATTAGTATCCTTTCAAAAGAAATCGGCTGAGGCAATTTGTTTTGCAATTTTGTGGCATGAAAAGGCGAATTCTGCTGGTTGAAGACGAAGAACACCTGCTCAAAACAATCAGGCTCAATCTTGAACTCGACGGTTTTGAAGTACTTGCCGTTATCGACGGATCCAGCGCTGTACGGACATTTGAGCCCAACCAGTTTGATCTGGTGATTCTTGATGTAATGCTGCCGCTGATGAACGGTTTTGAAGTTTGTCAGGCCATTCGCAGGCAAGATACTTCTGTACCGGTCCTGTTTTTAACTGCAAAATCGTCGGGCGAAGATAAAATTCAGGGGCTCAGAATTGGTGCCGATGATTATCTCACCAAACCTTTTAATCTCGAAGAGTTTCTGCTGCGGGTTCATAATCTGGTGAAACGTTCAACACGCAGCAGCAATGAGCCGCAGCCGCTTACGGTATTCAGATTTGGGAATAACCAGATTGACTTTTCGACTTACGAAGCGGGCGGCAACGGAAAAATCTGGGCCATTACCAAGCGCGAAGCTGAACTGCTTCGATTGCTGATTGAGCGCAAAGGCGAAGTTGTTTCACGCGATGAAATACTCGAAGCCCTCTGGAATGATGATGCCCTGCCAACAGCCCGGACAATCGACAACTTCATTCTCAGTTTCAGGAAATATTTTGAAGAAAACCCGCGTAATCCTCAGCACTTTCATTCGGTGCGTGGTGTAGGCTATAAGTTCACCGAGTAAACGCAGCCTCTCAAGGCAATGATTTGTGCAAAGCCGAGTCCTGTTTAACGGAGTCGGTTTTCTGCTTTTTTGTATCGGGTGCTTTTTCATCACCAAATTCAATGACTAACCAAACACAAACAAGCACCAGCAGGAGCGAGAGAAATACTTTGCGGTAACGATAAAGTGGCGTGCGGTAAAGCGGATGAGTAAGGTGCTGATAATTCTGCATCACCCGGCCAAAATCTTTCTGGCGGTTGATGCGGTCATCACCGGGCTCGTTCGGATTAATATGGAACGAATACTTTGTCATAGCTTACCATCCGCCTGAACGGAGGAGTTGTTGTTTAAGTTTATCCAGAATGCGGTAAGTTTTCACTTTCGCATGGGTTTCGGTTATTCCGCAAATATAGCCAACTTCTGCAAAGGAACGTTTTTCAAAGAAACGAAGTTCGATCAGTTGCATATCATCGGGCTTCAGAAAGCTAAGTGCCCGCATCAGTAATCTCCGGCGTTCGTCGGAATCGGTTTGTCCTGATTCAGTAATGATTGTTCCGAGATCGGTTTGATCTAAACTCACCTGCCGCTCGCGTTTCGTTTTGCGGAAGTACAGGTTTACTTCATTCATCGCAATACGAAACAGGAATGCCGAAAACGGAACACCGCGGTACTGGTATTTCGGAAGAGCGAGCAGTGCTTTGAGAAATGTATTGGAAACAATATCATCAGTAGCTTCATTGTCACCCGCGCGCCTGAACACAAACACAAATACCGGTTTGTAATAGGCTTCATACAACACAGCAAACTTCTGCGGATCGGCTTTCGCCGCTTCCACCTGCGCCAGTTCATTGCGCAGCGCATTGTCTGTTTTGTGATGCACGTTCACGTATGCTTTGGGTCTTATCGGCTTCCTA
>CALRTD020000241.1:0-6832 GCA_943371015.1 Synechococcus sp. UW140
GGAAATGTTGTTGGCACTACAACCGGAACATCAAGTTTAATTGATTCGATTTCGGGATTGCTTTCGGGAAGCTATACAGTTATTGCTCAGATCAACCCGCTTTGCGGTGGCCCTTCGGCTATTGATTCATTCTCTACGAACACGCTGCCGCTAAGCTTAACCGCAGTAAATAATGTTTCGTGCAATGGGCTTACCGATGGTTCAGCCACAGTTAACGTTCTGAGCGGATCACCGCCATATACCTTTGGCTGGAACACGACACCGGCACAAACATCGGCAACGGCAAGCAATTTAGGACCCGGCAGCTATACGTGCACAGTAGCTGATACGAGCGGCTGTTCGTCAAGCATCAACGTAACGATAACGCAGCCGCAAGTGCTTACTGCTGTTGCATCAAACGATACTTCTGTTTGCGGAGGCAGCAACCTTGTACTGACGGTAAATCCGACTGGCGGCACTGCTCCTTATACGGTAAACTGGCTGCCTTTGGCCACTGGTAATACTTTAACTGTTTCACCGGCAACTACAACAACCTATTATTTTGCAGTTACTGACACCATGGGCTGTTCGTATGCCGATTCAATAACAGTAACTGTTTTGCAGGCCGGAATTGCTGCATTGTCGGCATCACCCGGTGGCTGTGCGCCGTGGCCGGTGCAGTTTACTGATTTAACTACAGTGCCCGGCTCTGCAACAATTACATCGTGGCAATGGGATTTTGGCGATGGTAACTTCTCCTCGCAGCAAAACCCAAATCACATTTATACAACCGCCGGAAGCTACAGTGTAACACTGGTGGTTACCTTCAGCAATGGCTGTACTTCTAATGCAGCGTTATCTACGCTTGTCAATATATCAGGTTCGCCTGTGGCCAGCTTCTCGTATGCTGAACTTGGAGGCGGGCAATATCAGTTTACCGATCTTTCAACAGGTGCATCAAACTGGATGTGGTCGTTTGGCGATGGAAATACAGCAACGCAGCAAAATCCGTTGCATACGTATGATCTGGCCATCAGCAGCGGAGATCTTGATGTTGAACTGATTGTTACCAACTCAGCAGGATGTGCGGATACGACTACGCTGCGGATTGAAGTTCGCGATTTCATCATTTACATTCCGAATACATTTACACCCAACGGCGACGGCAAAAACGATGGTTTTACCGCTTACGGCATCGGAATCGAAAAAATTGAGATGTATGTTTTTGACCGCTGGGGAATGCTGCTTTATACAAGCAACAACATCAACCAGCCCTGGGACGGAACCTACAAAGGCAATCAGGTGCAGATCGACACGTATGTATATAAGATCAATGTGGTGGATGTGTTTTCGAGACAGCACAATTACATTGGGCATGTAAACGTAATTCGATGAGGATATTGTAAAAGCTGCTGCAGGAGTAAAATGCCGGAGATTATTATCTTTACTCCATGCGATCCGCCTCAGCACTTCTGGTTTTTCTTCTGTTTATTGCTTCCTGTTCCGAAACAGGCAAACAGCAAACTGCAGACAGCACAGCAAACACAAATCCGAACGACGAACCGCCTAAGTTTAACGCGCTGCTCAACACCTGGGCCGAAGCTATGAATGACAGTGATAATGCTGTACTTTCATCGCTTTACGCTGATACAGTTTCTTACTACGGCATTACAACAGCATCAGCAAAAGTGTTTATGCTGCAAAGCGATTATGTGGCAAAGCATAAAGGGTATATGTTGCGGATTACTGAAATAGACCGGCAGGAGCATCGCCCTGATAAGTCCTGGTATATTCATTTTACCAAAGAAGTTACTACGGCAACGGATACCGTCAGCTATCCATCATCACTGATATTTGCATGGAAAAGTAACGGCTGGAAAATTATCAGCGAAAGCGATGATTTAACGGATATTAAAGGAGCCTCCGAGAATTACATTCTCAACTATGCACCAGCAATTTCAGACATTGAAGGTGTAATTGAAGAAAACAATACGTGGAACACATCTAAACCCGGTAACGATCCGAAAAGCGATGGCCGCATGGTGTATTATGCTCTGGTACCCAAGAAAAAAATAACCACTGTTGCCGGTCCGCACAACAATCCACCTGCCGAAGAAAATATTGACCGTATTCAGATTCGCAGTAAAATAAACCTGAGTAAGTATTTAAATAAAACAGTAGTTGTTTCAGGCCGCTTGCTGCACAGCAGCGGCAGTGAAATCAACACTGTGGTTCAAATGGAAGTTTTAGAAATTCGATAATCCTGAGCAACAGAGCCGTTTATACGCCTCTGCTGCTTGTATTATGACCTGATTACTGCGCCAAGTTTTTCAGTAAATACCTTGGCAAGTTTCTCCATCACTTTCTCAATTTGTTTATCAGTAAGTGTGGCAGTTTCATCCTGAAGAATAAAACTCATTGCATAGGATTTTTTATCGGCACCTAATTTTTCACCTTCATACACATCAAACAGGTTGACTGATTTCAGCAACTGACGTTCGGTTTGCAGCGCAAGTTGTTCGAGATCGCGGTAGCTTACTTGTTTATTGATAACAAGAGCAAGATCGCGGCGTACGGCGGGGAATTTAGGCACTTCGGCATAACGGATTCCGGGCGCTTTGCTGAGAGCAGCAATAAGTGCATCCCAGTTAAATGCAGCGAAGAAAATTTCGCCTGATGTTGCAGTTGCTTTCAGGTGTGCATTTCTCACGCGGCCATAGCGCACAAGTTCCGTTTTTCGGAGGCTGAGTACAATGCCTTCGGCCAGCAGCGGATCATTGTTCAATGCTTCTGCTTTGAGTGAGCCGATTCCGGTGCGTGTGAGGACTTGTTCCACAGCGGCTTTCAGATCGCTGAAAGTAATATTTCCCGCAGCGGTGTTCCAGCTTTCGGGCTGACGGCGGCCGGTGAGCCAGAGTGCAAGCTGAAATTCTTCCAGATAAGGCAGTTTACCCGGCGCTGCGGCAGCAACACGGCTGTAAACGGAACCAAATTCAAACAACCGCAAATCGGGTGATTTCCGGTTCTGGTTCCAGGTGATTGTTTCCAGTCCGCCGAAAAGCAGGGTACGACGCAAAATGCCGAGATCGCTGCTGAGCGGATTGAGGACAGACACATTACCCGCTTCTGAACCTTCAATAATGTCGGTATAAGATGCGCGGGTAAGCGAGTTATTAAGTATTTCATTGAAGCCTTGTCCGACCAGCATTTCGCTGATGCGTTCGCGAAGCATTTCATTATCGGGGCGCTTGCTCCACGAAAGCGAGCTTTTTACCTGTTCCGGGAAACCGATATTGTTGTAGCCGTAAATGCGAAGTACTTCTTCCACAACATCTGCTTCGCGTGTTACATCAACTTTATACGGCGGAACAGCAAGCAGCAAGGTATCATTTCCAACTGATTCGATTTCGATACCGAGCGCCTGAATAATTCGCTTGATCGTGTTGCGTTCAATGGTTTTTCCGATAAGTGTATCGCAGCGATTGTAGGTGAAAGCAATCTCGAACGGCTGAACAGGTTCGGGATAAATATCAATCGGAGCTCCGGCCACTTCTGCGCCTGAAACCTCCTGCAGCAGACGCGCAGCCCGTTCGAGTGCGCGAATCACCATATCCGGATCTGTGCCTCTTTCGAAGCGGAAAGACGAATCGGTTTTCAGGTTGAAACGCTTTGCTGTTTTGCGCACATGAACTGCTTCAAAACAAGCGCTTTCGAGAAAAATTGCAGTTGTAGATTCGCTCACACCCGAATGCAATCCGCCGAAAACTCCGGCAATGCACATTGGTTTTTCGGCATCGCAAATCATGAGGTCATTTTCGTGCAGCTTACGTTCAACACCATCAAGTGTGACAAAGGTTTCACCTGCGACAGCTTTGCGCACTGCAATGCGATTACCTGCAATTTTTGATGCATCAAATGCGTGGAGCGGCTGACCGAGTTCGTGCAGTACATAGTTGGTTACATCAACCACATTGTTGATTGGACGAACACCAATAGAGCGCAGACGTTGCTGCATCCACTCGGGCGAAGGCTGTACGGTAATTCCGGAAATATAAACTCCGGCATAGCGGCGGCAGGCTTCGGGATTAAGCAGTTCGACTGTTACGGGCGATTGCGGGAGATCTTCTTCAAATGCTGATGTGGACGGAAACCGGAGCGGTTCGTTTTCTGCTTCTGGATTTACGCGGAGCTTATTGGCCAGAAAAACAGCCGCCAGATCGCGGGCTACACCAAAATGCGAGGCGGCATCAACACGGTTAGGTGTGAGTCCGATTTCAAAAACCTGTTCCGTTTGAATACCGAAATAATCGGCAACCGGAGTACCAACAACTGCAGCCGCGTCGAGAATCAGAATGCCTTCGTGCGAATGGCCGAGACCAACTTCATCCTGAGCACAAATCATTCCTTCGGAAAGTTCGCCCCTTATTTTTGATTTTTTTATTTCAAAAGGCTCGCCGCTGATCGGGTGAACCGAAGTGCCAACGGTAGCCACAATTACTTTTTGTCCGGCAGCAACGTTTGGTGCACCGCAAACAATAGAAAGCAGATTTTCGGTGCCAACATCAACTGTGGTTACCGAAAGCTTATCGGCATTCGGATGCTTGGCGCAGGTTTTTACTTCGCCAACCACCAGCCCGCGCAGTCCGCCCGGAATTGACTCGAAAGGTTCAATGCTTTCCACCTCAAGTCCGCAGCCGGTGAGCAGTTGAGAAAGTTCTTCGGCAGAATGCTGTGATTCGGTTTCGGGCAAATATTCGCGAAGCCAGTTGTATGCTATTTTCATAATGTTAAATCGAGCCCCAAAAGTAAGAATTTGCGCGGGTTCGGGCATTGTCGTACATTAGAAGCATAAAATATTATTACGCAATGACTGCTTCTTTCCGCTCATTTTTAGTAATAAGCCTGCTTCTTGGTGTTGTTTTTACGCTTGGCTCATGTACAGTTCAGAAACGTCGCTACCGCGATGGGTTTTACATTGAATATTCAGGAAAACATTCGCCGGAGAAGAAAAACGCACCTGAGGTACCCGAAAAAATTACAGCAGCAAACCTTCCGGAAGCTGAGCAAGCCAATGCGGCCCCTGCCGGAAACGAAGCAGAGACAGGCAAAACCGCTGCATCTCCTATTGATGATAAACAACAAATTACCCAACACAAAACTTCGGTTCCTGATACATTTATTGTTGAAGAAGAACAAAACACCCAGACCAAGAGCCAGCGAATAAGGTATCTGCTGAAAAATAATCAGGATATCAACGGCGCACAAATCGTACGAGAAGCTGAAATAGCAAACGGCTTAATGCTGGGCGGACTGATAGGGCTTTTTATTATCGGCATAGGCCCCTTACTTGCACTGGCATCGTTGATTTTTCTGCTTATTGCACAATCAAAACTCAACTCCGCTCCCGAAGGGCAATACAGTCCCGACAACCACCTGCTGATCCGCCGCACATTCTGGCCGGCATTCATTACGTTTGCGCTGCCGTTTTTATTAATCGGGCTAATTCTCATTCTTATTTTTTAAGAGGCTGTAAGTGCTTTACCCGGCTAACTATATTTGCGCATGCAAATTGCACAAGCAAAGTATCGCCGCATAAATACATTTACGGCGTGGGGTGTTTTTCTTACGGCCTTTATTGTTTATTGGTTAACGGTAGAACCTACAGCCAGTTTCTGGGATTGCGGCGAGTACATTGCCTGCGCCTGGGGGCTTGAAGTTGGTCACCCGCCGGGAGCTCCTTTGTTTTTGCTGCTGGGAAGACTGGCCGGTTTGCTTTCGTTTGGCAACAACGAAAATGTGGCACTGATGATAAACCTGCTCTCGGCAACAGCAAGTGCGTTTACTGTTTTCTTTTTGCATCTGTCCATTACAGCATTAGCCAAAAAAGCACTGCATAAATTGCAGGAAGCAGAACAATTCAGTTTCAGGCAAACAGTACTTATACAACTTGCAGGAATCGCCGGCGCACTGTCTTTTGCATTTACCGATACATTCTGGTTCTCGGCTGTTGAGGGCGAAGTATATGCACTTTCATCGCTATTTACAGCCATTGTGGTTTGGGCAATGCTGCGCTGGGAAGCAGTAGCCGATGAACCACAAGCCGACCGCTGGCTGATTTTTATTGCTTACATGATGGGGCTTTCGGTTGGTGTTCACCTGCTCAATTTGCTTTGCATTCCGGCACTTGTGTTTATCTGGTATTACCGCAAATATAAAACGGTATCACGCCTCGGACTTTTGATTACCGGTATTGTTTCTGTTGTGCTGCTTGGCGGTATTCAGAATGTACTTATCCCGGGAGTCGTAAACCTTTGCGGCAAGACCGAACTGTTTTTTGTAAATGAGCTGGGAATGCCGTTTAACAGCGGAACCATTGCCTACTTTGCTTTGCTTACACTGCTGCTGGCTGGCGGAATAATCTTCACGCAGTTGCGCAAAATGGCTGCGCTGAATACCATCCTTCTTGCATTTACAACATTGCTGATTGGTTATTCGAGCTTCTTTATTCTCATCATCCGCGCACAGGCTTCACCACCGATCAACGAAAATAATACGTCAAATGCGGTAAGTCTGCTTTCGTACCTGAACCGCGAACAATATGGCGACTGGCCGCTGGTATATGGACGAACGTACACAACACCGCTAGACAAAGAAAAGCCGTGGGTTGATGGAAAGCCGGTGTATGTGCGCAATGATAAAGCCCAAAAATATGTTATCAGTTTTGCTGCAAAAGCATCAGAACCAAACTATGAGAAACGCGCCTGTATGTTCTTTCCGCGAATGTGGAGCGGAAATCATGCTTCACCTTACAAAAGCATTGTGGGTGAACCACTGGATAGTGTTGATTTGAGTT
>CALRTD020000242.1:0-6832 GCA_943371015.1 Synechococcus sp. UW140
ATTGTTTTTATTGCCTTTAATTTCCAGCAGTCTGAGTGTTGTCGGTTCGGCCTTCACTTTTATTCCCTGCTTTTCCAGAACGCGTGTAAACTCGGCAGCGCACTGCAAAGCCGGATCAGGAAGTGCAGCTTCAACTTCATAGTTTACAGCACCGGCCGGAATGCGCCCGCGGATATACTGTACATTTCCATAAGGCGCGCCATACACAAAAGCTTCATCGCGTGAGCCTCCCGCACTTACCTGCGAAACAAGCGTTGTGCCTTCGGGTACGGGCATTGTACCTTTAAGCTTTGCGGTGTCGGCAGCAGAATTGTAGAACAGTGAGTAGCTGTTATCATGCCAGGTTAATGCGCTTGACTGTGCGCCGTAGTATTGCCCCATATCGCCCCAGGTCCAGCCATCGGGCAAAGGATTACCGCCAAAAGCGGATGCATCGGCTACTGCCGCTCCATCAATGCTTCGCACACCTTTTTTGTAGAGTGCAGCAGCCCAGCGTTCTAGTTGCGTGCTGTCGCCCGAGGTGCGGAAGTAGCGCGAATCAAGCGTTGGATCGCCGCTGCCAACAATGTATAAGTTGCCGTTTAGTTTTCCGCTGAGCGAATCAAACGTGCCGCTGTGTTCAAGCACAGTTTCATACCGATAGTCTGTGCCCAATAAATGCAGCGCGGCGGCTGTTGTAAAAATTTTCAGCGTACTGGCAGGTGTGTGCGAACGGGCTGCATTAACATTGGCCAGCACTTTGCCGCTGTCGGCTGTAATTACATATAAACTCCATGATCCGCTGCTGAGGTCAGGATCTGCATTCAGTTTATCAATCTCCGTTTTCAGTTGCTGATTGGCCGGCACAAAAAACAGAAACAGGGGCAATAACAACAGAGCTAAAACCTTAATGCGTAAACTTCTCATAAATTTCATCTATTGAAGCAGCTAGTTGGTGATCGTTCTCTGTTATGGCATTTCCCTGATCGTGTGTACACAAGGTTACTTCTACTTTGTTCCAACTATTGCGCCAATCCGGATGATGCTTTTGTTTTTCGGCAACAACAGCCACCTGCGTCATAAACGCAAAGGCTTCGTTAAAATCAGTAAAAAGAAAAGTTCGGGTGAGGCCAGCCGGCGTTGTGTTCCACATACAGCAAATGTAAGCGGATGTACAATACGTCAAAATCAGCGGCGGTTGATTTTAAATTCGGTGCGGCGGTTCTTCGCATGCTGTTCATCAGTGCATTCCACATCATCGGCACACACATTGAGCAGGCGTTTTTCGCCGTAACCAACTGCTTTCAGACGCTTCTTGTCGATACCCGCTTTAACAAGATAATCAAGCACGGTTTGAGCACGTTTCTGAGAGAGTTTATTATTGTAATCGGCAGAAGCGCGCGAATCGGTATGCGAACTGATCTCAATTACAATGTTTGGATCGGCTTTCATTACCTGAATGACTTTGGTAAGTGTACGCTCGGCTTCAGGCAGTATTTTCCAGTCGTCAACTTCGTAATAAATATTCTCGATGATGAGCAAACTATCGGCTTTTGCCTTGGCTTTCATTTGCAATACTTCAAGCCAGGGATCATCAACATAAACTTTAGCTAACGAAGTTCGGTCTGAGGGTAAAATGCGGAATTGATATTTGCCTCCTGTAACACGAATTTCTCTGATAATATTTCCATTGATGTCTTTCACAAACAATTTCCCGAGCGAAGACATACTTTGATCTTCCACATCATCAATACGCACGAGATATGATTTATCGCCGGGAAGATTTACAAATCTGAAATTACCGCGTTCATCGGTTCTTACGGTTTGCAGTACTTTCCCATTTTCGTCAACCGCGCTGAGCATTGCATTGGCAACGGGCTTTCCGGTTGAGTCGCTGGTAATTGTTCCGCGAAGATCGAGGCGCAGTTCCTGATCTTCAACATCCATTGCAGCCAGCGTAGTTCTGTCGTTTTTAAGAATGCGTAAAGTATATTGTCCTTTTGCGTCGGGACTAAGTGTTGAGATTTGCTTTCCGCTTTTATTGGTAACTATAATTCTTGATCCGGGCGGAAGATTTACATCTGCAATTGTATCAAGAACAACAAGGTAAGAGCGATCTGGCGGAATACGCGTAAAGGCGAAAGCACCAAAGGCATTAGTAGTTGTTGTTTGCACTACATTTCCGCTTTCATCAATCAGCTTTACTTCGTTATTTGCTATTGCCTGCGGTGATGCTCCTTCTGTGATAAGATTACCGGCAATGGTGAGGTATTCATCATCTGCAAGCAATTGAGGCGGTGTTCCGGGTTTTACAGGAATATCGGTAAATGTATAACGTCCTCCTGTTTCATCAAAAATCGATACGCGCATCGGCACATCGTTTTCATCGGTCATGTAATATTTTTTATGTGTTCCGATGCCCGGATCTTCTTCGTCCAACCGAACGAGATAAGTGCGGTCGCCATTGATGTTTCGGAACACAAATCCGCCTGTTGCATCTGTTCGGGTTTCCGAAATTACTTTTCCGGTGCTGTCGATAAGCTGCACACGGGCATCAGGCAGCGGGTCAGAAAGACTGCGGGAAAGCAGCATTCGACCTTTGATAATGGTGAAATTGGCAAGAACATTGAACCGATAAATATCATCTTTCCCTTTTCCGCCAACACGATCTGATGCGAAATAACCGGTTTGATTATTTGCATCAAAAACAATAGAGAAATCATCGGTAAGGCTGTTCAGCGGCGCTCCCTGATTGGCGGGTTCAAGCCAAATACCGTTAGCCTGTTTTGTTGCAAAAATATCCAGACCGCCAAGACCGGGATGACCAGACGAACTGAAAAACAATGTACCGTCGCTGCGCAGATAAGGAAAAACCTCATCAGCCACTGTATTTACACTGGCACCGAGATTTATTGGTTTTCCCCAGCTGTCGCCTTCACGGCGGCACATCCAGATATCCATTCCGCCAAGGCTTCCGGGCATGTCTGATGCAAAATACAACAGTTGTCCGTCGGCCGAAAGAGCGGGATGCGCGCACGAATACAAATCGCTGTTCCACAAAAAAGGTTCAGGTTTTGACCATCCGAACAGACTACTTGTGGTAAAGAAGATCTTGTTCCGGTTTACAAATTTTTTGGAGCGAAGTTTTACAGTACGGCCAACACGATTAAAAGCCATCAGTTTATTGTCGGCAGTAAGTGAAGCCGGGCCGTTATGGTTATCGGGACAAATGCGCCGCGGTAATTTAGACGGGATTCCGAAATTGGCCGAATCGCCGTTGCGGTTGTATTTGAGCGTGTAAATAGCAAAGTAATCGTTACCCGAAGCCGATGCCGTTTCATCGTTCAGTAAGTCTCGCTGACCGCGATCAGAAACAAGTAAAAGTCCTTTACTGTAAAACGAAACACCAAATTCCGAATACTGGGTATTGAGTGCAGGTACAGATTTCACTTCATACATGCGTGTGTCTTCCATCCACACTTTCATGGCACTCAATGCTTTTACTTCAGCTTTCCCGCGTTCGTCATCAGGTTTGATGGTCATGAAACGTTCAAACTGTTTGCGCGCTTCTTCAGGCTTCCCGTTCATTTTCAGAACTGAGCCATACCAGAGAAATACAATCGGATTTACATCCGGTTTAGCCGCAATTGTGCGGGCATACCAATATTCGGCTTTGGGATAGTTGTGTACAATGCGGTAACAATTGGCCAGACGTTCCATTGCATCGGCATCATCATGCCGGCGAAGTCCGCGTTCATACGCATCAATTGCTTTAAGATATTCGCCAGAACTCAGCAAGCGATCGGCACGGCGAAACTGTGCATGCAAGGTTCCCGCAGCCAGAAGCAGCATAAAAAGCAGTGCGGTAAAACGTTGTACGGTGAGTTTCATATCACATAAACACTACTCAGAAATAGCGTGGCGAAAGTGTTTCTGATTTGAAAATATCGAGATTAAATCCAAGCATCAATTCGTGAGAGCCTGACTGTACATTCTGCAAACGACCAAGCGCAAGGTCATACGAATAACCAATACGCATCAGTTGTCCGGCATTGTACTGTACCATTGCAACAACTGTTCGTTCTGAACGAAGTGTAATACCAGCCCAGATTGTTTTGCGAAGCTGAAAATTGAGGTTCAGATCAACATTGGTATTGGATGTGCCGGGTAATGTACGAACCATAACAGAAGGACTGAACACTACATTCTCGCTCAGTTCAAATGCGCGCCCAACTGTAAAAAATGCGTGACGTTTAAACTCTGTGAAGTATGACCCCGTAGCAGTTGTAACAAGTTCTATTGTTTGTGTATTCAAATGTGTTGTTGAGAGTCCGATAAAAAAACGTTTTGTATTGTAGTAGAGTCCAAACTTCACATCTGGTACAGTGTAATTATTTGAGGTGAGTGATGCAAAAACATCATTCTGATCACGGTAATCAATTTCACTCCAATTAATCTTGTAATTCACAAGCCCTGCACCAAGTCCGAAACCCAGCTTACCTTTTCCGATGCGCACGCGGTAGGCATAACTCAGATAAAATGCAGAACTGCGTTTAGGGCCTATCTGGTCTGTATTTATTTCTACCCCCCAGCCTACTTTTCCTTTGCGGGTTGGTGCACTGAGTGCAAAAACATTGGTTGCCGGTGCTCCCGGAAAACCTGTCCACTGCCGGCGCATCAGCAAAGCACCGTTCATCATTTCGCGGCTGCCGGCCCAGGCCGGGTTTATTGCCAGCGGATTGAACATGTACTGACTGTACTGCGGATCCTGCTGCGCAGAGAGATCACCTCCGGCAACAAGCAAAAACAGCAGCAGCAGTGTAAATGTTCTTTTCATTATTTGCTGATCAGTGAGTAAGTTCTACCCAACCTTTCGTGGTTTGACCGTTTACCTCCACAAGATAGAAATAAGTACCGTCAGGCAAAACATTTCCCTGCTTATCATTTCCATCCCAACGGCGATCGTTGTTGTTGTAGTTTTCAATCGACCAAACCATTCCGCCCCAACGGTTGAGTATGGTAACGGTATTGGGCTGATAATTTTCGATATTATCAATAGCCCAGAAATCATTGTTCCCGTCGCCGTTTGGAGTAATGCCCGAATAAAAATGCAAATCACAGAGGCCAGTTCCTGCATCAATTACTACAGAATCAGAATAAGTAAGGCCAATTGCATCAGTTACTGTAACGTAATATGTTCCTGCACCAAGCTGTGAAATTTGCGAAGTCGTTGCACCATTAGACCAACTGTAGTTGTAAGGCGGAATTCCTCCCAGCGGTACAATACGTGCTGCACCATCAGCAGCACCGGCACAGGCAGGATCAGAAGCAGAAACTGTAGCGCTTAGTGCAACTAAACTTGAAGCCGGCTGCTGAAAGCCCTGCGTTAGTAGGTAATTAACGGTTGAAAATGTGGGAATTACTACTTCGCCAACTGAGGCAGAAAGTGAGTAGTTGCCCGAAACAGACCATCCGCCCGAAGTCCCGATAAGCTGAGGTGTAAGCGTGTACTGCGCCCTGATAGTGGCCGCTGTACCCATCAGCAAGAGTATGAACAGAGCTGCTTTCTTTTGCATTGTAGTATTTCTATTCTAATCGGTAAGCCCTGTAGGTAATTCTTGCGCTGATAAAAAGTAACTCGTCGGTGTTTTGTCGGGTATGAAACACGAAGTAATAATTGAATTGAGAATTATCAATAATACCCGTAACAGGTGTTGCAACTTGTTGAACAGAATTGTTATTCACTAATAATGTTATTGTTGAAACAACCGATGCCGCACCTCCGTTGGTATGACTAACTTTTATCAATTCCGCACTTACATCATACAAAAGTTCGTTATCAATAAAATACATGGTAATAGAGCTCAGTGCAGCACTGTCAGGAAGGTGAACAGGAAATATTATGTCGCCGGTTTGTGATGCTGAACCTGAATTAAGATATACCCCCGTTCGCGGCGAAAACTCATACCCTAAATTATAGTTCTGAGGATCAGCACTAACAGCATCTGCAACTGAAATACTGTAGTTACGTGTAAGCGGTGCTGTAAGTGTAAGGTTATTAACTATACCAACAGGTCCCTGAATACCAGTTGCTCCTGTAGCCCCTGTTGGTCCAGATGGTCCAGTGTTACCCGATGGTCCTGTAGGGCCGGTATTTCCAATTGGACCGGTTCCGCCTACTGCTCCTGTAACACCAGTTGCTCCGGCAGGGCCGGTTAAACCGGTAGATCCGGTTGGGCCTGTAGCCCCAGCAACACCTGCAGATCCGGTTGGGCCTGTAGCTCCGGGAGTTCCTGCAGCGCCGGTTGCGCCGGTAACGCCGGTTGCGCCTGCTGCACCGGTAACGCCGGTTGCACCGGTAACGCCAGCAGGACCTGCTGCACCTACTGCACCGGTTGGGCCAGTTAATCCGGCAGCGCCGGTAGCACCTGTGGCACCGGTAACTCCTGCCGGGCCTATCGGACCTGCTGCGCCGGTGGGGCCGGTTAATCCTGATGCGCCGGTTGCGCCAGTTGCGCCTGCAACACCGGTTGCGCCGGTTGGTCCGGCAACTCCGGTAAGTCCGGTTGCGCCGGTAGCTCCTGTTTCACCTGTTTCACCTGTGGGGCCGGTAACGCCGGTTAAACCTGTAGCACCAGTGGAGCCTGCAATTCCCGGATCGCCCGAGGGGCCGGTGGCTCCGGTTGGCCCGGTGGCTCCTACTGAGCCGGTTACGCCGGTTGCACCGACTGGCCCCGGATCGCCGGAAGGGCCTTGGACACCGGTAGCTCCCGGATCGCCCGATGGGCCTTGGGCTCCGGTTGCTCCCGGATCGCCTGACGGGCCGGTTGCACCGGTAACGCCTTGAACGCCT
>CALRTD020000243.1:0-6824 GCA_943371015.1 Synechococcus sp. UW140
GATCCTTTTCATTAATCTTCAGCAGGGCAAGATCAGTTGTGGGATCTGTACCTACCAATGAAGCTGAGTATGTTCGTTTATCGTTGAGAATGACTTCAATTTCCTCGGCCTGATCGATGACGTGATTATTGGTTACAATGTAACCGTCGGCGGCAATAATTACACCTGAGCCCGAAGATTGTTGTTCGCGGGGGACGCTTTGAATGCCGCCGTTGCCGAAAAACAGCCCCTGAAACGGATCCATATACGTTTGCTGTGTGGTGAATTTTGTTTTAACGTGCACAACAGCATGTACGGTCTGCTCGGCAGCGGGTCTGAAGTCAACCGAGCCCGGGGCGGCAGAGCCGGCATACGACACTAACTTTGTAGCCGGAATCTGTGAATTAGACTGCGAATATGCGGATTCAGGAAGAAGACGGTTAATACCCAGCGCCGCAGCGCCTCCCAAAACCGCACAACCGAAAGCAAGAAGCAAATTTTTGTTCATAGTATAACAACGTTTTTGGTAATGGATTGGTTATTCAAAGTTCATGAAAATAACTGCAAAATTCGTTCCTTCAGTATATGTTTCATACCCTTTTAACAAGAATTGGCGCACCCGTCAGACCAAAAGGCAGTAATAACTGACAAGCCGTCAGTGCAGTTACCCAAAACGGGTAAAGCAGATTAGTTGTATATTTGAAAGCTTTATTTCCTCTGCATGAAAACCTGGTCCCGGCTGCGGCTTTCGCTTGTGCGCGACAAGCTTCAGGTGTTTTTTCTTGGCTTGCTTCTCGGTCTTGTGCTGGGCGGCGGTTTTTTTCTGCTCAAACTCGATCAGTATGTGCAGAAAATGGAAATTTATAAATCGCTTACTGATAACAGCGATGAAAAGACAGAAAAGCCAACTAAAAATTCGGACAGGCAACAAAAAGCAAGCAAGAAAACTGTTAAGAATACGAATACAGAAACTGCCGGCGAAGAACAATCGGTTTCAGATTCGCTTCCGAATCTGGCTGATGATGAACTTACCACAGGCGGACCTGCTGCCGATGATATTGTTGTGCGAACCCCTGAGATGATTGGCGAAAATGTGCTTGTTCTGCGCAATCTTGATGTTACTGCACAAACAGACAGTGTAGCCAGAAAAGAGGCGGGTGTGCGTGATGAAGCCAGTCGCAATATGACTGTTGAATATTGGAAATCGCCACTCAACTCAAAAGGGTATAAACTGACACGAAGCCGACTTGTACTTTTTGGTTACACGCCCGACGACAAGATTCAGCTCTGCAAACTTGATAATTCCATTTACATGAAAACGGCATCCGGCGTTTTTCGGCTTGAGTTTTCATCCAGCTACCGCCAGCTCGAACGAGTTACCGATGAAACACTAGTTGGCCGTTTAAACGGATAAGCAGTTATGCAACTGAGATTCTCAAAATATCACGGAGCAGGAAACGATTTTGTATTGATTGATGACCGGGACAATCTTTTTCCGGAAACCAATCAGTTGATGATTGCTCAAATCTGTCACCGGCATTTTGGTGTTGGTGCCGATGGATTAATGCTGCTGCGGAATGCGCCGGGCTACGATTTTGAAATGGTTTACTTTAATTCCGACGGAGCCCGCGGCTCCATGTGTGGAAACGGAGGCCGCTGTATCAGCCGATTTGCGCAAGACATAGGAGCAATCACCGAATCCAAGATCAACTTTATAGCTTCAGACGGGCCTCATGTTGCGTTCATCACCGATGCACTGATCCAGTTAAAAATGGCAGACGTACACACAACAGAACGCATCGGAACTGATCATTTTATAGATACTGGCTCGCCGCATGTGGTACGTTTTACGCCGGATGTAGCTACGCTAAATGTAGTGAATGCCGGGCGTGAGGTGCGCTACAATGCCCGTTTTGCAGAGCACGGTACCAATGTAAACTTTGTAGAAGTGCTTGGCAATAACCTGTTTGTCCGCACGTATGAACGAGGTGTTGAAGACGAAACACTTTCGTGCGGAACGGGTGTAACTGCTTCGGCGCTGGCTGCTGCTCTTGAAGGATATGCTCCGGCATCGGGAGCCATAGCTGTTGAAACCCCAGGCGGAAGTTTAAATGTGCATTACCATCGCCGCAACGGAGGTTTTGATGAAATCTGGCTCGAAGGTCCTGCTAAATTTGTTTTTCAGGGAGAAATAACGATATGAGTTCTGTAACCTCAATTACCAATACCGACAAAATCAATTATGTCAATATCGGACTGATGTTGCTGGCGCTTGGTGTGGCATTTTACATTCCGTTTGAATTGTTTTTGTTTTCATACGCTGTGTTGGGGCCCGGGCATTACCTCACAGAAATTTCGTGGCTGCAGAAACGCGGCTTTTTCTCGAAAGGGAAATACGATTATGTGTTTCTGACCATTGCGGCACTAGTATTGTTTCTGATTGCTTATGTGCTTACACCACAACAACTCATAAAGCCGGAAGCACATAAAGGAATTACTACTGCAATTATATATGTTGCTTTTGCCGGAGCACTGGGCATGGTTTTAGTAAAATCAGCCTTTTACCGGTTTATCATTTTTATCGTTATTGCACTTACGGCACTTATTTCAAAAGAAATGTTTGTGCTGTTCTCGGTATTTCTGCCAACGCTGCTGCATGTTTATCTGTTCACCGGTTTCTTTATGCTTTTCGGGGCGCTCAAGGGGAAAAGTCGCAGCGGTTACATTGCAATGGCTGTGTTTATTATTTGTCCGCTGCTCATCATTTTTGTAAATCCGGAAGCATTGCCGCTTACCGAGTATGCTTCTAATGCTTACAAAAAATTTCAGCTGCTGAATATTGAATCACTGAAATTGCTCAGCGATAATTTCAGTCTGATGTTTTCTGACACCTATGAAGCCGTAAGTCAGTTTGGCGGAACGCCCGAAGCGCTGTTTGCCAGCCGCAGCAATGCAATTTACACATCCGATACCGGTATCGCGATCATGCGTTTTATCGCTTTTGCTTATACCTATCATTACCTCAATTGGTTTTCAAAAACATCGGTGATCAAGTGGCATGAAATTTCCAAACTCCGGATGGGGATCATTATCGGATTATGGGCATTGGCGGTGTTGCTTTATTGGTGGGATTACAACATTGGCTTTAACGTATTGTTTCTGCTGAGTTTCATGCATGTATTTCTGGAGTTTCCGCTCAATCACGTTACATTCATTGGCGTGTTCAATGAAATTTTCGGATCCAAGCAAGCGGTGCAGGTAAAAACACAAGCCAAAGGGCGGCGTTAAATTCGGCAGCAGAAAATTATGTTCCTGTTTTGTCTTGTGCTGAGTGTGTACCTTTGCCGCACAGGAAATGAAACTCAGTTTTACAGCACTAACCCGTTTTGATGAGTTGCGCGGCGGCACTTATATTGTGTTGCTGCACCTCACGCAGCCGCCTCCGCACATTATTTTATTGCATAATGGTTTGTGTTATTCGCTGCACAGCACCGGTAAGCAGGAAGGTGATTCTGGCGAGTTGCTTTTTCAGTTGATACGCCGCCGCAGCCTTTCGGCTGCATTTATCACCTGGCAGCTTCCTGAGCCGGCGGCGGCTGCATTGCAGCTCGCTGAAATTCTAGCTCCGCACAGCCGCGTTGAAGTGGGCGGGGCTACCTGTCTTTTGCCTGTGCGGGTGCTTGCCGAAAAGCAGGGGGTAACTACAGCGGCATCGTGCCAATTTATCTTTGAACTGTTACCGCTGCTTTCGGGAGCGGGGCAGCTTGGTGAATGCTTCAGCATCAACTACAATGCCCCGGAGTTTCAGTTGCCTGTTTATACTGCGGCCGATATTGACGCTGCTATTTTGAGAACCTCTGCCGCCGAAACTACCGGCTGAACATTTTGTGTATCTTCGGAGTTCAGTAACCAATGGCAAAACAGATTCAACTGCTTCTCGGCGAACGCATCCGCCTCCGTGCTCTGGAACCGCACGATGTTGAGGCATTGTATCAATGGGAAAATGATCCGGCAATCTGGAAAGCCAGCAATACTCTTGCGCCGTTTTCACGGTTTGTACTTGAACAGTACATCGCAAGCTCGCATCTCGATCTGCATACCAATAAACAACTCCGGCTGATGATTACAACCCGCGACGGAAAAGATGTGGGCTGTATTGATTTGTTTGATTTTGATCCTTCGCATCAGCGGGCAGGTATTGGTATTCTTATTGCGCATGAAGAAGACCGGGGCAAAGGATTTGCCTCAGAAGCGCTGAATTTGCTTACCCAATACTGCTTTCATGTTCTTCATCTGCATCAGATTTATTGCAACGTTACTGTTGACAATGAAGAAAGTATTATGCTGTTTCAGCGGCATAAATTCATCATTACCGGTATCAAGAAAGATTGGGTGCGCGTAGGCGATGTGTTTATGGATGAACTGCTGATGCAGTTGGTGCGAAAAGCACACTGAATGCAATAATTTACGGAACATTTACACTACTGAATTGTTCTTATCCCTGCAAGTAACACACACCTATCATGAGAAAAAGTTTAACTGTAATTGTTGCTGCCTTGTTGCTTTTTGGAACATCTTGTTCTGAAACACCGGCCAAGCCCGAAGAACAAAAGCCGGAACCGAAGAAAATTATTACCAAAGAAATCACCTACAAATCGGCCGACGGTACGTTGTGTAAAGGCTTTGTAGCTTATGATGATTCTCAGAAAACGGCCCGCCGTACTATACTTGTTGTACCAGAATGGTGGGGCTGTAATGCGTATGCCAAAAAGCGCGCTACAATGCTGGCCGAACTTGGTTACTTTGCCCTCGCGGTTGATATGTATGGTGAGGGTAAACAAGGCAATAATCCGCAAGAAGCCGGAGCACTTGCCACACCATTTTACCAAAACCCGCAGCTTGCTGTTGAGCGTCTGAATGCCGCGCGTAATGAGCTTCGCAACTATACCGAAGCTGATACAACTGATCTTATTGCGATCGGCTACTGCTTCGGTGGTTCAATGGTGCTGAATGCTGCGGCACTTGATTTTAATGCAAAAGCTGTAGTAAGTTTTCACGGCGGATTAGGCGGACTTGCGAAACCCAAGCCCGGTAATAAGTGCCAGATGCTGATTTGTCATGGCGAAGCCGATTCGTTTATCAAGCCCGAAGAAGTGGTGAGTTTCAAAACTGGCCTCGACAGTGCTAACGTCAACTACTCGTTTATCGGTTATGCTGATGCAACACACGCCTTCACAAATCCAGAAGCAACTGAAAACGGCAAGAAGTTTCAACTTCCGATTGCTTACAACGAAGCTGCCGATAAAAAGTCGTGGACCGATTTTCAGGCTTTTCTGACTACTGTGCCCAAATAGCAGGAAGTGCTGATCAGTTATTTTTTCTGCTCAGCTCCATATAAATTCCAAGTTGCAAAAAATCACGGCCGGTTTCATCATTAATCCGATAATCGAATTGATGAAGGTAACCGGCCATGAAACTTAATTGTTCAGAGTATTTGTAGTTGAAGTTGAATGCCAGACGGTTGCGCTCGAAGTAAGGTTCGCGATCAGTAAAAAACAATTCGTTGCTTACACTAATTTGATAGGGAACAATATTGTTCCGTTCCTTACCAAAAGGGTAAGCCAGCCCCAGCCGGTAGCGATAACGATTGCGGTAGCCGTTTGATGTAAAGCGAAATTCGGCGCGCAGGCGCTGCTCAATTTTTATAGTTCCGAGTTTCTGGCTCAATTGAAGCTGCGGCCAGATGCGAAATTCATCGTTGTTTTTTGGCGTTATAAAGTTTCCGCCTTCGCGGTAGGTATCATAATCACCCGCGCCAATTGCGATGCGTAATCCGGGATAAACAGAAAGTTCGGCGCCTCCTTTGTATTCGTAGTAATGAAAGTGATTGTAAAACCGGAGCGACCGAAGCTGGGCCTCGCCAAAAAAACTCAGCTTGTTGGTATAATTAAAGCGAACATTCACAATGTTCCAGCTACCGAGGCTTGCCGTTTGCGCAATAGCTGATGCAAAAGCCAGTAGGGCAACCGCAAAAAGTGGAAGTTTTTTCGGTAAACAATTGGCTGCTTCTCTGTGCATAAATAGTTGCCGTATCATGTAGAACGCTGATGAAGAATGTAAAGCGCAAGGTCAAATGTACTTTGATAAATTCCTGTTTTTTGTGTGGTGCATTTTAATTTAATCAGATCAACCAAACAGTACGTGTTTTCAGCCTTCGGAGATTAAAATTTAAGCACATGAATTATTGTAAATCGGGATATTGAACGCCAATAAAATGTAAATTTATAGCTGTATTTGTTACTGATTTTTTCGGCCTCAGACCTGTGCAAAATTCAATGATTACGTTTTTCAGAAGAAGAAATTGGCAACTGCTGTTTGCCGGTTTTGGATTGATGCTTGCCACTTTTTTTGTGCAGTGTGGAGATGAGGCTACTAAAGCCGGTACTGCTGATTCGGCCGTGGCAGTAAGTCCTTACCTCAACCACAGCGACTCTGCAAAATACGTTGGCATGAATACCTGCAAAGGTTGTCATCCGGATATTTACGAAACGTTCATTCATACCGGAATGGGCAAATCGTTTGATTCGGCATCCACAGCAAAATCTTCGGCAACGTTCGGCAAAACATCAACCATTTACGATAAGTACCGTAATCTTTGGTATAACAGTTATTTCAGCAACGGAGATATGTTCATCTCCGAATTTCGTCTCGAAGGCCGCGACACAATTTTCAAACGTACCGAACAAGTTGATTACATCGTAGGTTCGGGGCAGCATACCAATTCGCACATTTATTCGGTAAACGGTTATCTGTTTCAGATGCCGATGACATTTTACACGCAAAAG
>CALRTD020000244.1:0-6823 GCA_943371015.1 Synechococcus sp. UW140
TGAATCAGGTTTTTATCCATGAAAAGAGGAGGTGAGCGGCAGCTTATTCAGCCACAACATCATCAATAAGAAAGACAAAAATTTCTTTTGGGCCATGTGCGCCTTGTACCAATGTTTTTTCAATATCTGCCGTGCGGCTTGGGCCGGTAATGGTGGTAATCATCGACGGCGGCACATCGGGATAGCGGGCTTTTAAACCTTTGAGCGCATCTTTCACATGCTCTACAAGCTGTGAAGTACGGGCAACTACCAAATGATTATCGGCAAAGAAAGCGCCGCGGCGGCCGCTGAGCTGGCGTGAGCTGAGAATAACGCTTCCGGTGCGGGCTACAAGGTATTCGCAGCCGGTGATGGCAATTCCGTTTTGCACAAGTTCGGCTGCATTGCTGCGGAAACTTAATCCGGCTTGTTGCAGCAAAGCACCGATTTCGGGCTCCGGACACCAAAGCGAGTCGCCCTGATGATCGGCCAGCAGTACGCTGATGCTTTCGCAGAAATCAGCTTCGTTTTCGCAGAATACAAACTGACCGCCTACATCTGAAAACTGCTGTGCAAAAATGAGCTCGGGTGTTTCTTCGTTCACAACAAAAATGCTGCTGTCGAAGTCAATATCAGTAGGTTCGAGCCTCGACTTATTGATAAGTGCAGCCCGAACTTTTTTCAGAATTTTTTCCCGTGATGTACTTTCTTCCATGCAGCAGGTACAGAGGTTTACAGGGCTAAAGGTAATAATTGTACTATACAGAAGAAAGGCGCAGTAGTTATGCTGCGCCTTTCCTTGTATCAAATTGCTTAGTTATTATCAACCGGAGCGTCTGTTTGCTGAATGGTTTCTGCTGTAGGATTGATTTCCGGAGCAGGTTCTTCAATTGGCTTTACGCTGTCGGTATCCGGCTTATCGAACGGACGTTCACCGAAAATCATTTCAAGATCTTCTTTGAAAATCACTTCTTTTTCAAGAAGCTGACGGGCGAGGCGTTCGAGTTTGTCTTTGTTTTCGCGCAACACATTTTTGGTGCGTTCGTAAGCCGAGTCAATCATCTTCTTCACTTCTTCGTCGATGATTTCGGCAGTGCGTTCGCTGTAGGGTTTGTTGAACGAATACTCGCCACCTTGCGGATCGTAATAGCTGATGTTTCCGATGCGGTCGTTGAGGCCGTATATCGTAACCATTGCATAAGCCTGCTTGGTGATGCGTTCAAGATCACTCAGCGCGCCGGTTGAAATTTTGCCGAATACTACTTCTTCAGCCGCACGGCCGCCGAGTGTGGCACAAATTTCATCCATGAATTGCTCGGTGGTTGTGATCTGGCGTTCTTCAGGCAAATACCAGGCTGCACCAAGCGAACGTCCACGCGGAACAATGGTCACTTTTACTAACGGTGCGGCGTGTTCCAGCATCCAGCTTACGGTGGCGTGTCCGGCTTCGTGGAATGCAATTACTTCTTTCTCTTCTTTCGAGATGATCTTGTTTTTCTTCTCAAGACCACCAATAACACGGTCAACAGCATCGAGGAAATCCTGACGGCCAACTACTTTTTTGCTGTGACGGGCGGCAATAAGTGCGGCTTCGTTGCAAATATTCGCAATATCAGCGCCGGAAAATCCGGGTGTTTGACGGGCAAGGAAATCGAGATCAACGGTGTTGTCGAGCTTGAGCGGTTTGGTGTGTACCTGAAACACCGCTTTGCGCTCGTTCATATCGGGCAGGTCAACAAAGATCTGGCGGTCGAAACGGCCCGGACGGAGCAGGGCGCGGTCGAGAATATCAGCGCGGTTGGTAGCGGCAAGAATAATTACACCGCTGTTGGTTCCGAAGCCGTCCATTTCGGTAAGCAGCTGGTTGAGGGTGTTTTCACGCTCATCGTTGCTGCCCTGTGAAACGCTGCGGCCTCGTGCACGGCCAATGGCATCAATTTCGTCGATGAAGATGATGCAAGGCGCTTTTTCTTTTGCCTGACGGAAAAGATCGCGAACACGTGAAGCACCAACACCTACAAACATCTCCACAAAGTCTGAACCTGAAAGCGAGAAGAACGGTACTTTGGCTTCGCCGGCAACGGCTTTTGCAAGCAGCGTTTTACCTGTACCCGGAGGGCCAACAAGCAATGCGCCTTTCGGGATTTTAGCACCGAGATCGGTGTATTTTTTCGGGTTCTTGAGGAAGTCAACAATTTCTTTGATTTCCACTTTCGCTTCTTCAAGACCGGCCACATCATTAAACGTAACGTTTACAGTTGTGTCTTTGTCAAAAAGAGTAGCTTTTGATTTTCCGATGTTGAAGATCTGACTTCCGGCACCTCCGCCCATGCGGCGCATCAGGAAAACCCAAAGCAAAATCATCAATACAATAGGCAAGAGCCAGCCTACACTGTCGAGCAGTGAAGTTTCCTGATCTTGTTTGAGCGGAATGTAATCGGCATCTGTATAGCCATTCTGAGTTTGAATAGCGATGAGCTGTTTGTTAAATTCCTCTGTCCACGAGTTGTTCAAACGCAGGTGTGTCACCTGATTTGGGTTCGGACCGCGCCATTTCGGAATTCTTTTTTTGATTTCCTCGATGGAAGGTGCTTTGTCTTTTTTAAGATCCAGTTGAAGCTCAATGCGGTTGTCATTATTCGTAATGACATACATCTGCTTAATGGCCCGGTCTCTTACTAAGGCTGCGTATTCTTTTGAGTTAATCTCCGGAATATCATTAAACATTCCCGGCAGGAAAAACGCAATTAATCCCAGCACAAGAATGATATACACCCAGAAAAATCCAGAAGGAGAACGCGGCATACCGGGCTTACGTGAGAAACGGTCGCGCATGCGGTTACGGTCGTTATCGTTTTCGCTGTTTTGATTATTATTCAAGTCACTCATAACTTCATTTTGATTTCAATGTCGGCTCAAATCGTATTTTATTGTACTCGTTTAACAATCGTTAACGGCAATTAGTTGAGCCTTTCGCCTTTTGGCGAATATTTAATTTCGCCCGCATCTGCCCAGAGGCGTTCGAGATTGTAGAAAGAGCGTGTTTCGCGTTCAAAAACATGCACAACCACGTCGATATAGTCGATAAGAATCCAAAGTGCGTTTTCCCAGCCTTCGGAGCGGTAGGGGCGTTGTCCGGTTTGTTTCTTCACGTTAAACTCTACAGAATCGGCAATCGCTTCAACTTGTGTGTCGGAGTTTCCTTCGCAGATAATGAAGAATGAGCAAACAGCGTTCTCGATGTTTCGGAGATCGAGGCACACAATGTTTTCGCCTTTTTTCTCAAGAATGCTGTTTACCACAGCATCAGCAAGCTGAAGCGAAGGATCATTTGTAATGCTTTTTATGGCCTTAGCCGATTTTGCCGGGGCTTTCTTTACAACTGATGCAGCAGTTTTTGCCGTTGCAGCCTTGGTTTTCGGAGCAGCTGATTTTTTAACAGCCTTTGTTCCCGAGGCTTTAGCGGGGGCTGTTTTTTTACCGGCCGATTTTACCGGTGCTTTTTTTGCAACTGCTGCTTTTTTAACAGGAGTTTTTGCACCTGCAGTTTTTGCTGATGCGCTTTTTTTGCCTGAGGCTGTTTTCTTTGTGGCCATTCTTCTCAAAAGCATTTCTATACGAAATGCCAGCAATTCGGTTATGTTTGTAAAAACAGGCAAAGTTAGCGAAAAATGCCCGACAAACCTTTTGAAACACTGTTCACCGGTCGCCACCATATCCGGCTTGAGGAAGTGGAGTCAACAAACACCTTTGCACTTGAGCTGGTTCGCACCGGGCAGGCCGCTGAAGGCACGGTAATCAGTGCAAAAAGCCAGACAGCGGGGCGCGGACAGCGGGGCAATACGTGGAACAGTGCTCCGGGCGAAAACCTGACAGTCAGCATTGTGCTCCGCCCGGGCTTTCTGGCTCCGGCACTTCAGTTTGACCTTACACGGGTAGTTGCTCTGGCGCTGGCCGAACTGGTACAAACTTGCTGCCCGGAAACCACTGTGAAAGTAAAATGGCCCAATGATATTTACATCGGAAGCCGCAAAGTGGCCGGCATTCTTATCGAAAATATCCTCGGCAGCACACGATTTATTGCTGCTGTCGTAGGCATCGGACTTAATGTCAACCAGCACAATTTTGGCGAACTCAGCGGCAAAGCTACTTCGCTGAAATTAGCATCAGGCAATGATTTTGAACACGAAATTTTATTGCAGCACCTTTGTTCGGTGCTTGAAAAGTATTACCTGATGCTGAGAGCCGGGAAACAGGAAGAACTGCGAAAACTTTATCACGAAAAATTATATCTCTGTGGTGAAACGGCGAGTTTCAGCAGTAATGGTGAACGTTTTAGAGGAACAATTACCGGAACAACGCCGGAGGGATTGTTGGTGATGAAAACTGATGATGGTGTAGAGAGGCAGTTTGTGTTTAAGGAAGTTGTTTTTGAGGGCTAGTTGGCTTGTCTGTTCTCACCCGCAATAAGTGCGGGTGCTCGAACTGACAAGAACATTTTATATTCTGGGCCAATTTTTGGGTTTTAGTGTTTTACACTCAACACGTATAATTCAACACTCATCATTCAACACTCATCACTTTACACTTTACACTCCCGAAGGGAAAAGCGTCCAAGCTTGCGGTTTCCCTGCAAACAGCACTTTAGTTTTGGCCCACGTCGTTAAAAACAGCTCGCTGCTGCGGTAGTTTTGTAAATCGTCTTCCGAATTCCAGCGGCTGATGGTGTAGAGCACATTGGGCTGATCGGCCTGATAGTTTAGTTCGAGATGGAGGCAGCCGGGGGAATTGGCAATGCGGTGCTTGCTTTCTTCAAAAACGTTAAGAAACTCAGCCACGCGGGCCGGATCGAAAGTCATTTGTACGATGCGTGTAATCATTTCGGTTAATCTTCAAATACTATTCGCACAACATCGTTCAGGCGCAAGCTGAGCAGTGATGAGGCTTTACCCTGATTGATGGAAATTTCGAGCACGCCCGATGAATTGAACAATGCCAGTTTTTCGCCTTCCGGCACATCGGCGTAGGCGTTGTGCAGCTGTGTGATTTCGTCGCCGATGAGTTCCAGAGCAAAGCGGCGGCCTCGGCCAACGGTGTCGAACTCGGCGCGGGAAATGTCTGTTATCAGGTTGCCGAAACCATCAATGTAGGCTACAGCGCCTTTGAGTACATTTTCTTCGGGCGGGTGCTGGCGGCGCAGTTTTTCGACAATGCCACTTTGTGCAGCGCCGAGAGCCGAAAGCGGTTCGCCGGCAATGATGCGGGCTGCTGCTGCGGCATACAGATCGCGGGCAATAAATGTTGAGCTAACATCTTCGCCGCGACTGAGCAGTATTACTTCTTCGGGGCGTTCGCGACCGAAAAGTGAGAAGAAGCCATTATCGCAGCCGATAAAATAATGTTCACCTAATTTTGCCGCAATATGCCCGAAACGGCGCGACAGTCCGGCACCAACTGCAACAACATGCACACTGCCTGCCGGGAACTCAGAATAGGCGTGTCGCAGCACCCATGCCGCCTGCTGAATATCATAGGCGGGAATGAGGTGAGTAATATCAGCAATCACCGTTCCGGGAGATAAGCGCAGCAGCGTTCCGCGGAGGGCTGCCGCGTAATGATCTTTGAGTCCGAAATCGGTGGTTAGGGTGATTACACTCATATTACCGGGATGATCTGCTTGCAGATCGGCCGAAATGCGTTTATTTTGCAGCAAAAATAGCGAAACCGCATCCATAATCCATTGATTGTTCTCATTTAGCAACTTCTATTTTGGCAGAAAAGAATCTTGAAATCTCCGCAGTTGATCCGATTGTGATCTACGGAGTGAATGATGTAAAAATTGAAAGGCTTCGAAATTACTTCCCGAAACTGAAGCTGATTGCCCGCGGCGATACAATCAGAATGGTTGGTGATGCTGATGAAATTGTGCGTTTTGAAAACACGATTGCTGCTTTCATTAGTCACTTTAACCGCTACGGTTCTCTCACCGAATCAAACATGGAGCACATTCTCACCGGCTCCGGAAACGGCGGCAACGGACACCGCGGCACAACACCGGGTGTTCAAACAGGAACCGAACAACCCAACGATGTGCTGGTTTTCGGCAACTCGGGGCTGGTAGTTAAGGCACGCACTCCCGGACAAGTTCGCCTGGTGGAGAGCTGCGAGAAAAACGATATGGTGTTTGCAATCGGGCCGGCCGGAACGGGTAAAACCTACACTGCCGTAGCTTTGGCTGTGCGTGCGTTGCGCAACCGCGAAGTGCGGAAAATTGTACTTACCCGCCCGGCTGTTGAAGCAGGTGAAAACCTCGGCTTCCTGCCCGGCGATCTGAAAGAAAAATTAGATCCGTACCTCCAGCCGCTCTACGATGCGCTCTACGAAATGATTCCGGGCGATAAGCTCCGCAATTACATCGAAAACAATATCATCCAGATTGCGCCGCTGGCCTTTATGCGCGGCCGCACACTCGACAATGCTTTTGTAATTCTCGATGAAGCGCAGAATGCTACTGAGAGCCAACTCAAAATGTTTCTCACCCGCATGGGACCAACGGCAAAATTTGTGATTACAGGTGATGTAACACAAATAGATTTGCCGCGCAACCAGCCCTCGGGCTTGCTGCAGGCCATGAAAATATTGCCGGGAAATGAAGGCATCGACTTTGTTTTCCTCGATAACCGCGATGTCATCCGCCACAAATTGGTAAAACGCATTATCGAAATTTACGAAACAGTAAAACCACAAGCCACCGATAAAAAAGCATGAACGCGCTCACACAAACACAATTTTCGCTGCCCAATCAAACCAATTACTACAAAGGCAAAGTTCGCGATGTTTACAG
>CALRTD020000245.1:0-6741 GCA_943371015.1 Synechococcus sp. UW140
CCTTTTCGAAAACGGCGATACATCTATCGAAGAAATCTATTCCATTCTCTTCAACAGTTACGCCTAACCCTGCATTCAAATGCTGCTACATAAAAAAAATATGCCTGTAAAATTTCTCTGGCGACGATTCATTTACTGGATTCCGCTCCTCCTGCTTATTCCGGTAATTGCCAGTTTCACGCCCGATCCGCCCGAAGATCGGTTCAAAGCACTTGAAGATAAACTCAAAGCACTTACCGCACAGGTTCCCGGACTGAGCAACAAAGTTGATCTGGCAGTTAACGGTGTAAGCATTCAGGAATTTGTGCGCGGATTAGCTGTGGCCAACAACCTCAATGTAAGTGTAGAGCCTTCGCTCGACACAAAACTCTACGATAATTTTTCGGGCGTAACGGTTACCGATGTATTTATTTTCCTCTGCAGTCGCTACGAACTCGACATCAAATTTATCGGCAACATTATTGTTTTTGTAAAATATACACCGCCGCCTGTTGTGCAAACGGTAACGCGCCGGATGCCGATTATCACGATAAATCCGGTAAACAAAAACCTGAATCTTGATCTGAAAAACGACAGCCTTTCACTTGTTGCGCGTGAGCTTACACGCATCACCGGAAGCAATATAGTTTTCGCACCCGACCTCACCGGAAAAATGCTGAACGGCTATTTTACCGACCAACCGCTGGCTGCAGCATTGGAGAAAATTGCTTTTGCCAACGAACTTAAAATTACTCCCTCTGGCGACAATTATTACATGATTGAACGCGGCGATAAAAGTAATTCGCCCCAGGCACAAAACGGTAATAAAAACCGCAACAATAGTTTACCGGCCAACACAATTCTGAATACCGACAACGGATTGATTTCTGTTGATGCTAATGCCGCACCAATCGGCGAACTTGTTCACGCAGTTTCAGCAGCACTCAAACTCCAGTACTTTTTGTTCAGCGACCTGAAAGGCACAACTACCGTGAGTTTGCGCGATGCCACATTTGAACAGTTCCTTTCCAACGTGCTCAATGCAACTGATTATACCTACCGAAAAAAAGACGGTGTATATTTCATTGGCGACAGAAACATTGAAGGCTTGCGCATCACCAAATTGGTACAAATGAAATACCGCACCGTTGAAAAAGTGGTTGACTACATTCCTGCCGATTTGAAAAAAGGAGTGGATGCAAAAGCATTTCCTGATTTGAACGGAATTATTCTCTCCGGCTCCGAACCGCGCATTCAGGAAATAGAATCGTTCCTGCGCGAAATCGACCGTGTTGTACCGATGGTACTGGTTGAAGTAATTATTATGGATGTGAGCAATACAAGCACTGTTGCTGCGGGCATTCAAACCGGCGTTGGCCGTCCGCCGAGCAACCAGGGTACCATTACACCCGGTGTTGATGTTACACTCAATTCGGATGCGATCAATGCACTCATCAGCGGGATCAATGGTTTTGGAGTACTTAATCTAGGTTTTGTAGCGCCTAATTTTTATGCACGATTAACAGCGCTCGAAACACAGGGCATGCTCAAAATCCGCTCTACACCAAAACTTGCTACACTCAACGGCTCAGAAGCAAAAATGAGCATTGGCCGTACCGAATATTACTTGGAGCAAACAAACAATTTAGTAACCGGACAAACACCGCAGTTTATTTCAACCAATGTGTTTAAACCGATTACTGCTGATTTCTCGCTTTCAATTACACCCATGGTTTCGGGCGATGAACAGGTTACATTGGCGATCTCCGTAAAACAATCGTCGTTTACGCAGCGTGTTTCCGAAACTGGCCCTCCGGGCACCACACAGCGCAGCTTCGAATCGGTTGTGCGGGTGCGCAACGAAGAAATGGTGCTACTCGGCGGTTTGGAAGAAAGCAATATCAACGAAGCAGCATCCGGTACACCGTTCCTCTCGCGTATTCCGGGACTGAAATGGTTGTTTGGTTCGCGCAGTAAAACAAAATCGCGCAGCAAACTTAGTGTGCTGGTACGTCCAACTGTTATCTACTAAACACCATGCATCCGTTGCTGCAAAAACTTTCTGCTTCACCGCGAGCCGCTGCCATTGAACTGGCAGCCGGCGAAAGCTTTTGTGCGCACTTGGTCATTGTTCGCCGCCGCCGGCAGCAATTGGATGTTGAACTTCAGGAGCTGAACATCACAGATGTTGAAGTGCTGAAGAAAAAAATTCCGCAGGGCATTCCGGTTGTTGCCGTGCTCAGCGGAAAAGGTGTGCTGCATCGTGTGGTGCAATCTTCATCAGCAGATATTGCCACGCTGCTGCACAAAGTTCTGCCCAATGCTGCCGCTGCCGATTTTGCTGTGCAGCATATTCCGGCTGCCAACGCACAACAGTTGGTTTCAGTAATGCGGCGCAGCGCGGCTGACGAACTTCTGCAACAACTACGCGCAGCCGGAATTTCGATAGTGGCCTGTTCACTTGGCGCGGCGGCGGCGGCAGAATTAATTCCGCTGCTCCTGCCCGATCACAACCCGGTAATGCAATTCGGAACGCACAGCATTACCTGGGAAAATTCTCAGCCTGCTGCATTGGAAAACAGCGAAAGCACTACAGGCGATAAAAGCATTGACCTGAACGGCACATCGCTAAAACTTACTGCCGTTCCTGCATTTGCCGCAGCCGTACAATTGCTTACCGGCAAAGGAACTGCAAAAGTTGCCGCCGCCGATTTACAACTTGCAGCGGCCGATTTTGCGCAGCGGCGTTTGTTCAGACTCGGCGGACTCACGCTGCTGGCTGTTACACTCAGCATTCTCATCGGCAACTACCTCATTTTTTCGCATTACTGGGAAAAGAAAGCAGCGCTCGAAGAAGAACTTCAGCTCAACGGTAATATGCTTGAACGTGTGCGCGAAATGAGCAAACAAGCCGACATGCGCCGCAACTTCCTCAACCAAACCGGACTCAAACAAGCCGGAAAGCATTCGTTTTTTGCTGATCGTCTTGCTGCTGATTTACCCGATGCACTGCTGCTCACCCGCCTTGCTATTGCCCCGCGTGAGCGTTTGCAGCGCGAGGATACAATAGCATTTCGTCCGGCGGTTATTTTGCTTGAAGGCGAATGCGCGCAAAGTGTTTTGCTCAACGACTGGATCACAAAACTCAATACCGAAAGCTGGATTGCAAAAGCATCGCTGCTGAATTATGTGCAGCCGGGCAACCGCAAAACCGGACAATTTGAAGTAGAAATTCAACTCGGTGAATAATGCGTAAGCTAAGCTGGAAACGGAAAAATCAATTGCTCCTTGCAGGGGCAGTGGCTTTGCTGTGGATTGTTTACAGCTATGCCGTTTCCAACACACTGAATGCAAAAAACGATTGCGAGAAACTCCAGCTGCGAATCGACAGTGCGGCTTCTGCTCCTGAACAGCTTGCTGCGCTTGAACTTCAAATGGAAGGTTTTAAAAATATCACTGGTGCAAGCGATTCATCAACAGCAGAACACGAACGCTTGCTCGGCATTGTTACCAATTATTGCCAGCAGCATCATCTCCTGATCCGCGATTTTTCTCCCGCTGTCAGCTTTCCGCAGCAAGACTGGCATATCGACAATCATCCGGTTACGGTTGAAGGAACATTTACCGAGCTGCTGAAACTTGTGCATCACTTGGAAAGACAGCCCGGCGGAAATGTAATCAGCACCGAATACCGTTCGCGCCGCGACAATAAAACACAGGAGCTTTCACTCTCTCTCGTTATTTACATTCAAACCATCCGAAACAGCAAATCATGAAAAAGCTGATCGTTATCTTTTTAGTTTTTGCGTTTGCAGCCTGTACCAACGATTATATTGTTGGTGATCTTACCGGCAAGCGGGTAAACATTCTTGCTCCGGCCGACAGCAGCACGGCAACAACAACATCTCCTTTATTTTGGTGGTCAGAAATAAATGATGCTACCGGCTACCGTATTCAGATTGCATTTCCAAACTTCACGGCGCCACAGCAATTGGTTTATGATACACTCGTCAGCGGCGACCGGTTTAATCCGGTACTTTCTGCCGGACGCAGCTACACGTGGCGTATTCGTCCCGAAAACGGTGCAACCGAGGGCGACTGGGTTACACGTTTAATTCGTATCGACAGTACAATCAGTCTTTCGCAGCAAACTGTGGTAATTACCAATCCTGCTGTAAACGCATCGCTGCAAAGCGGCACAGTTACTTTTACGTGGAACGCACTTGCACAAGCTGATTTATATCGCATCGAATTACGCAATGCTGCAACACAAGCCATTCTCGACAACATTACGGTTACAGCAACAGCCTGGACAAAAACAGGTTTGGCCGACGGAAGTTATCAGCTAAAAGTACGTGCCGAAAATTCGGTAACCAGCGAAGTAACACCTTACAGCACACGCAACTTTACCATTGACCAAAATGGTCCGGCAGCACCAACATTAACGGCGCCTTCAAACAGCACAACAATTTTTCTGCCCACGGCTGTTCAGTTGAACTGGACAAGCGCAGCCGATGCCGTGCGCGACAGTTTATTTATTTCTACTGATTCAACTTTTGCAACGCAAACGGTTTTTGGTTTCAGCTCACCCGCACCGCTGCCTTACACATGGACAGGCGCACAAAATACCGGCAGCGGATATTACTACTGGCGTGTACGCAGCTATGATGCTGCCGGAAATTTCGGAACCTACAGCACACGCTTTCGTTTTCGCGTCAACTAATGAAAAGCAAACGCACAACATATCTGCTCATGGCTGTTGTAGCCGGCATCTGGGGCCTAATCGGCTGGAAGGTGTGGAAAGGCTTGCAGGGTGATGACAACTCGGCAATGCCGGCCGAACGTGTTGTACAGAGCAAAAAGAAAAATCAGTTATTGGATAGTTTTCAATTAATTGCCAATTACCGCGATCCATTTCTCGGCAAAGCAATTCAACAAACACCAACTGTTACTGCCGCTGTTCGAACAACTCAAACAGAAAAACCAACAATCACCAAACCCGAACCGCCTGTCAATACATGGCCTGAAATCAGGTATGGTGGCTTCGTAAAAAAATCAGGACAGGATAATGGTGCGGGATTTCTGATTGTTAACGGCAGCAGCGAAATTGTAACACGTGGTCAAACCATACAAAATATTACCATTGTTCAGCTCTGGCCAGATTCTGTTCAAGTAATGCGCGGAAAAGAACGAAAGATTATCAGAAAATAATTTATTCAAACATATACACTCATGCAGTTGCGAATTCTTTTTCTTTTGCTCACGCTGTGTTCTGTAATTACGGCTCACAGCCGCGACAAAGATTTTCAGGATAAAACCTATACCGTTTACCTCAACTTCCCGACTTATTCGGTACGCGCATCGGTGCTGCACAATAACGGAAAAGTAAAACCGCGCGATGGATATACGTACTATTGGTTTGCGTCGAATGCCATCCAGCAAACCGAAAATGGTTTCGACGGAAAACTTTTGCATGGCGAGTACAAAGCTTTTTATCTCGATAATGCGCTGAAAGAAGCCGGCGAATTTGCAAACGGTCTCAAAACCGGTCTCTGGAAATCGTGGCATCCGAACGGAAAACTTTCGGAAGAAACAACGTACGCCAAAGGCCGTAAACACGGCGATTCCAAGCTTTATTCGGCAGAAGGAAAACTGATTCAATCAGCTCATTACAAAAACGGAAAACTCCACGGTACATTCACCATTTTTGAAACCGATAAAAAAGTAGTCACGTTTTACAAACGCGGAAATTTGGTTGAGCCTAAAGCTAAAAAAGCCCCGAAAGATTCGGCTGCAACCGTTAAATCAGCACCCGAAAAAGCAGCTGCCGATTCTGCTGCGCCAAAGAAAAAATTGTTTAGCAGTAAAAAACCAAAAGACAAAACACAACCTGCGCAGCAACCTGCACCTGAGAAAAAGCCTCGTAAACCATTGTTCCGTAAAAAGGCCGAAGCTGAGCCGCCAAAGCCATCTTCCGGTTTTAATTCCTTCTAATGATGCTCAGGGGCGGCACTCTCTTCTATGCACTCGGCATTGCAGTTGTGCTTGCGCTCATGAGCGGAGGGTTGCTGCTTACTGCACATTTCGAACGCCTGCGCCTGCTGCACGATCAGCGTTCGGATGCGGTGATTCGTAATGCGGCTTCCGGGCTTCAGCTTTTGCTCGGCGAACAAAGCTTAGTGAGCTACGATGCTCCTGCCGAAATTGATTTGTTCGGCGAAAACCGCGACTCCGTTAAACTTACACTCCGCCGCTGGGGCGTTTTTGAAATTGCGCTTTCACAAGCTCACAACCGCGCCCTTTCGCATCAAACGGCTGCACTCACCGGCTTCCAACTCCCGTCCGACGATAACACTGCATTGCGCATGGCTGATCTGGAACGCCCGCTGGCAATTTGCGGCAACACCCTGCTGCGCGGCGATTGCTACTTGCCCACTGGCGGAATAAAACGCACGTACATTGAAGGCCAGAACTACCTGCGCGACCGCGATGTTTACGGGTTAGAGAAAAAAGCCGCACGCATGTTGCCCGAAGCCGACAAAGCACTCGTTAGCCGCATCGACTCGCTGCTGGCCGGTAAATTTCAACCCACCGACAGCATTGTGGTTCCCGCAGAACTTGGTGATGCCGACAGCATTCGCCACTCATTTTTTGTAACTCCGGTTGTGGTAAAAAGCAGCGGCAAACTTGTGCTCAGCAATAAGCACATCAGCGGAAATTTTTGTTTCTACTCGCCCGTTGCTATTCGCGTTGAATCAACTG
>CALRTD020000246.1:0-6717 GCA_943371015.1 Synechococcus sp. UW140
CTGTTGTTACTATTTATTCGCCGGTTCCTGTTGACGGGCATGCGGCTCTTCAGCAGTTTTCTATTACGCTTAATCAGGGACAAACTTACTCGTGCGGATTTACAGGCACCGGTTATGAACAACCATTAACACACCCTTCGGGCGCTGTAGTACTTGCCGATAAGCCCATAGCTGTATCTATAAAAGATGATTCAAACCACAACCCTTCGGGCGGATGTTATGATCTGATGGGCGACCAGCTTGTACCGGTGAATGTGGTTGGTGAGGATTACATTGCTGTTAAAGGATCTCTGAACAACAATGGCGACGAAAGCGTGATAATTGTTGCCACCGAAAACAACACACAAATTTTTCTCGATGGCGCTGCTGTTCCGGTAATCACTTTGTTTGCCGGCGAGTACTACCGGGTAGATATGGACTATCTCGCGGCAAGTACCAACAACTCCGTTTACATCCACGGTACAAAGCCAATTTATGCTGTGCATGTTACCGGTTTTGGGTGCGAATCAGGAATGGCATTGTTGCCACCGCTGAACTGTGCCGGATCACAGCAAGTAAACTTTGTACGATCTTCAGCCGAATCGTTCTTTGTAACCATGCTTGTCCGTTCTGCCGCAGTGAACAACTTCACTATTCAGGTTAGCGGTACAGCCACTATCAACCCGGCATCATTTGTAACCGTACCGGGAACGGGCGGTACATGGATGGCGGCACGCATTCAGTACAACACCACACAAATTCCGGTTGATTCAACTGTACGTATTACCAACAGTGCCGACGTTTTTGCATTAGGTATCATTAACGGCGGAGCATCATCGGGCTGCCGGTATGGCTTCTTCTCTGAATTCGTAGCCCCGATTACTATTAATGCCGGTATCAACCAAACGATCTGTGCCAACTCAACAGCAACGCTTGCCGGAACTGTTGCAGGAGGTACAACCACCGGACAATGGACCACATCCGGTTCAGGAACATTCACACCCAACAACACAACATTAAATGCCGTTTACACACCAAGTGCAGGTGATGCTGCGGTTGGAAGCGTAACGCTCACTCTTACATCAACAGGCGCATGTATTCCTGTTTCAGACGCAATGCTGCTTACCATTACCCCAGCGCCAACAGCAAATGCCGGCCCCGACCAAACGAAGTGCCGCAACAATGCCGCAACAACGCTGAGCGGAGCAGTAACTATTGCATCGGGCGGTGTGTGGACAGGCGGCGGCGGAACATTTTCGCCCTCTAACAGTTCGCTCAATCCGGTTTACACACCAACAGCCGCAGAGCTTTCGGCAGGCAGCGTGTTGCTTACCCTGACGACAACCGGAAACGGAATCTGCGCACCGGTAAACGACAATATGCTCATCACATTTACTCCCGCACCCATTGTAAATGCAGGAGTTGATATCACCCGCTGCGGAAACAATGCCGCTGCAACGCTTGCAGGAACTGTATCAGGAGCTACAGGCGGCGTGTGGACGGGCGGCGGCGGCGCTTTCAGTCCGAATGCAACTGCACTGAATGCCGTTTACACCGCAAGTGCCGCTGAAATTGCAGCCGGAAGCGTTACACTAACACTTACATCAACCGGGAACGGTACTTGTAACTCCGTTGCCGATCAGGTTACAATTTTCTTCACTGCTGCGCCAACAGCGAATGCAGGCGTTGACATCACACGTTGCGCAAATAATCCGGCTACTGCTTTGGGCGGCTCTGTTACAATTGCCACTGGTGGTGTTTGGAGCGGCGGACTGGGAACATACTCCCCCAACGCATCAGCACTGAATGCAATATACACCCCTACTGCAGGCGAAATTGCATCGGGAAGTGTTACGCTGATACTCACCACAACCGGCAACGGAACCTGCACGGCTGTTACCGATCAGAAAGTAATTTTCTACACACCGGCTCCAACTGTAAATGCAGGAACAGACATTACTGTTTGTGCTAACAATTCGGCAGCTACGCTTAATGGTTCGTTTACGGTTTCTGCCGGAGCCGCCTGGAGCGGTGGTGCAGGTACATACACGCCCAACAACACAACTATGAATGCTGTATATACTCCTACAGCAGCAGAACGGGCGGCAGGAACAGTAACACTTACACTAACATCAACCGGAAACGGAAGCTGTACAGCAGTATCTGATCAGGTCGTGATTACGATTACTCCTTCTCCGGTTGTAAATGCCGGTGCAGATATTACACGTTGTGCAAACAATGCTGCTGCAACTTTGGCCGGAACAATTTCTAATGCAACAGGCGGAATCTGGAGCGGCGGAGCAGGAACATTCAGCCCGAACAACACTTCTCTGAATGCTGTTTACACTGCCAGTGCCGCAGAGATTTCATCGGGAAGTGTTACACTTACACTTACGTCAACCGGAAACGGAACCTGCAACGCAGTAAACGATCAGGTTACAATTTTCTTCTCGGCCGCACCTACAGCAAATGCCGGTATTGATCTTACCCGTTGTGCAAACAACCCGGCTGCTGCATTAGGTGGTGCTGTAACTGTTGCAAGCGGCGGCATTTGGAGCGGTGGCTTGGGAACCTATTCGCCCAATGCATCAACACTGAATGCAACATATACACCAACTGCAAGTGAAATTGCATCGGGAAGTGTTACGCTGACACTCACCACAACCGGCAACGGAACCTGCACAGCAGTTACCGATCAGAAAGTAATTTTCTACACACCGGCTCCAACTGTAGATGCAGGAACGCCAATAACAGTTTGCGCGAATAACGCTGCTGCTGCTCTCAACGGTTCGTTTACAATTTCGTCAGGTGCCGTTTGGAGTGGTGGTGCGGGAACTTTTTCGCCCAACAACACCACTATGAATGCTGTTTATACCCCATCAGCAGCAGAAATAACGGCGGGCAGTGTTACGCTTACACTTACTTCAACCGGTAACGGTTTATGCAACTCGGTGAACGATCAGGTTACCATTACTATTCTTCCTGCCCCAACAGTTAATGCCGGTGTAAATATTGCCTCTTGCGCCAACAACGCAACGGTAACACTGGGCGGTATTGTAAACAATGCAACGGGCGGAATCTGGAGTGGTGGTGCGGGAACATTTTCGCCCAACGCAACTTCGCTGAACACGACTTATACACCAACTCCGGCAGAGATTGCGGCAGGAAGTCTTACGCTAACACTCACATCAACCGGAAACGGAAATTGTTCTGCTGTAAGCGATCAGGTACAAATTACTTTTGCTCCGGCTCCTGTATCGAATGCGGGTGCTAACCAAACTGTTTGCGGTAACAATGCAACCGTTTCACTTATCGGTTTTGTAAACTTTTGTGCAGGTGGACAATGGAGCGGCGGACTTGGAACGTATTCGCCATCGCCCAATGCGCTGAGTCCGAATTATACGCCTACAGCAGGAGAGGTTGCTGCAGGTTTTGTGGATCTGATTCTTACCACAACCGGAAACGGAAACTGTAATGCCGTGCGCGATACGATGCGTATCAACTTTACACCATCGCCAACCGTTGATGCCGGCGCACCTGTTACCGCTTGTGCAAACAACCCGTCGCACATTGTTAACGGCAGTGTAACCGTTGCTGGTGGTGTATTGTGGAGCGGGGGTAACGGAACCTTCTCTCCCTCGGCAACAAATCTTACCCCTGTTTATACACCAACGAATGCCGAAATTGCTGCCGGAAGTGTAATGCTTTACATTACCACAACCGGTAACGGAACTTGCTTACCGGTTAGCGACAGTGTACTATTTACCATTACCGGTGCTCCGGCTGTTAATGCCGGAAGCAATCAAACTATCTGTGTAAACAATTTAAACGTTTCGCTGAGCGGAAGTGTATCTGGACCAACAAATAATGGAATCTGGAGCACATCGGGCAGCGGCGTATTTGTTCCGAACAACACCGCACTGAATGCAATTTATCAGTGCAGCGCAGCTGACTCGGCATCGGGAAGTGTAACACTTGTGCTTACATCAACCGGCAATGGTTCGTGTGTTGCAGAAAGCGATACGATGCAGATTCTTATTTTACCGGCAGGCACAGCATCAGCAGGTGCAAATATTACTGTTTGCGGAAACAATGCAACTGTAAGCCTGAACGGCGCAATTGGCGGCGGTGCTACAGTTGGAACCTGGGCAACATCAGGAACAGGTATTTTCCTGCCCAACAATACAACGCTCAATGCAAACTATGTTCCAAGCGGATTTGACATTGCCAATGGAGGAGCAACTATTTTCCTTACTGCAAACAGTTGCAATCCGGCAGTTGACAGTCTTACACTCACCATTACTCCTGCTCCTGTTGTAAATGCAGGTAATACAATTACTATTTGTGCCGACAGTACCTCTGTTGGCCTCAACGGCAGCGTGAGCGGCGGCACCACCACGGGGTTGTGGACAACTTCGGGCAGCGGTTCCTTCTCTCCCAATGCTTCAACCCTGAATGCAACTTATATTCCCAGCGTAGCTGATGTAAATGCTCAGGTGGTGTGGCTCACGCTTACTTCTACGAATAACGGTTCGTGTGTTCCGGTAAGCGATTCCGTTCGCCTCAACATTTATCCGCAAGGTGTTTCAAATGCCGGTCCCGATCAGATCGTATGCAGTAACAATGCAAACATTACACTGAACGGTGCAATTACCGGCGGCGCAACACAAGGACAGTGGAGTACAACCGGCGACGGTGTTTTTGTTCCTAACGATACGGCTTTAACAGGAACGTATGTCCCCGGTCCGGCCGATTTGATTGCAGGATCACTAAGCCTTATTCTGACCGCAACCAACAGCTGCAACACTGCTATTGATTTCATGAACGTAATCATAACACCGGCTCCTGTTGTTGATGCGGGAATATCACAAGCTGTTTGCGGAGCGAATACGCCTGTTACGCTCAGCGGTTCGGTAAGTAATGCAACGGGTGCTGTGTGGAGCGGAGGTAACGGAACGTATTCGCCATCAAACACCGATCCGAATGCGGTTTATACACCCACCGCTGCTGAAGTTGCACAGGGCTTTGTATTCCTCACACTTACATCAACCGGAAACGGAAACTGTACTGCTGAATCAGATACCGTAACACATTTCCTCTCGCCGGGCATTTTGGTGAATGCCGGTCCGAACCAATCGGTATGCGTGAGCTCTTCGTTTACACAAATGCTGGGCAGTGTGTCAAACGGTTCAACTACGGGTGTTTGGACAACACTGGGGTCAGGAACATTTGCACCAAACGATTCGGCACTGAATGCACTGTATATGTTCAGTCAGGCCGATACCGCAGCCGGCAGCGTTACTCTTGTTCTCACATCAACCAATAACGGAGCTTGTCCGCTTTCGCGCGATACAATGGTTATTACGTTTGGCCCGAGTGCATTTGCATACGCAGGTATTGATCTTTCGCTTTGTGCAAGTGACGGTGCAATTCCGCTCAACGGATTTGTTTCGGGCGGCGCAACACTTGGTGTTTGGAGCACAACCGGCTCAGGAACATTTACACCAAATGACTCGGCACTGAATGCAGTGTACACACCCAGCACTGGCGATTACTCAACCGGTTTTGTAACCTTCTTCCTTGCAACGGTTGACCACGGCTCATGTCTTGCCGGACTTGATACGGTAACCTACACACTTGTTCCGGTCTCTGTTGCAAATGCCGGAGGCGACATTACCATCTGCGGCGATAACCTGAGTGTTCCGCTTGGCGGCAACATCAGCGGTGCATCAACTACAGGCACATGGAGCACAACAGGTTCCGGAACGTTTGTGCCGAATGCAACAACACTGAATGCTACTTACATTGCAAGTGTATCTGATTCATTGAATGGTTCGGTGCAGCTTATTCTTACAGCCACCAATACAACTGCCTGCGGACCTGATGCGGATACAATGCTTGTCAATATTACACCGCCCGCTATTGTAAATGCAGGAGCCGATCAAACAACCTGCGCAACAGGAGCTGTTGTTTCGCTTGGCGGTTCAGTAAGCGGCGGCACCACAACTGGCATCTGGAGCTCAACAGGCACAGGCACATTTGCTCCGGCGAATACTGACCTGAATGCTGTTTACACACCTTCTCCCGCCGATCTTGTTGCGGGCAGTGTGCAACTCATTCTTACTTCAACCGGCAACGGAATCTGCTCGGCGCGCCGTGATACAATGGTAGTAACCATTATTCCGGTTGCCATTGTTAGCGCCGGCCCCGACCGTGTTGTTTGCGGAAGTCAGACCAACGTGTTGCTGAACGGACTTGTAAGCGGAACAACCACAACCGGTTTGTGGTCAACTACAGGCAGCGGAACATTTACTCCCGACGCAACAACACTTACCGCAACCTATACGCTGAGTGTTGCGGATATCAGTGCGGGAAGCGTAACGCTGTATCTCACATCAACCAACAACGGAATTTGTCAGGCCATTACTGATTCGATGGTAATCACTGTTGAGCCGCTGCCGGTTGCAGCATTCAGTTCAACTTCTGATGATTCGCTTCAGGTAATCTTTACCGATCAGTCAACCGGCGCAGTAGCCTGGCTCTGGGAGTTTGGAGTTGGCGGAACATCAACCGATCAGAATCCGACACACAGTTATCCAGCAGCAGGTGAATATTCAGTAACCCTGATTATTACCAGCGCCGGAGGTTGTGTTGATTCAGTTACAGCTATTGTAAATGCAGTAGAAGAAATTCTGCAGCCGGTAGAATTACCCACAGGCTTTACACCAAACGGCGATG
>CALRTD020000247.1:0-6701 GCA_943371015.1 Synechococcus sp. UW140
CCAATAATTTCAAATGATGAGTTAAGTTGTATCTTTCTCACAGATGATTGGTTGGATATTCCCGTAGATTTCAGAGAATACAAATGAATGTAATGCCATTCATTTAAAACACCAAGCGTTTGAGTTTGAAGAAATTTTAGTTAATACAATATACTACGTGTCTAAACTAAAGGAATACTTACAAAAAGCCGGCTGGTTCGAAAACAGAACTATTGCCAACAAAATTGCACATTTACCGCTCATCGGTATTCTACCGAAATCTGTACAACAATTTTTCTTTGAATACGGTGAACTTACAATTCAATCAACATTTACTAATGGTGAATTAAATCAACAAATAAGATTCCCCGACATTACCTTTTTCAGCAATCCTATACTGATTGAATATTACTCCAACGACCTTTATGCAATCAACAAGCCAATTGATTACAGCAAGGGAGAAAATGATCAGCATTACTATTTCAGTGTAATACTGGGAAGACCTTTATTTGCTGTAGCTAATCTTGATGAACAAGGTATTATGTTTGTTGATGAACAGTTGAATGTTTATGAACAAAACTTCCTTGGTGACTTTCTTTGGGTTGGTAAAAACATAGTGCAGGGATTGGAAAATTTGTTGTTTCGTAGTGGAGAGATGTATATGCTGGATGAAGCGAAACTGAAATGGAACCCCTGGATTGATAATGTGGACTATCCGAATTTGAATCCGAATTTAAATGGCGTTAATCCTTGGTGAAGGTGAGGTTGAAATCATTTCAAATCTGTAGGCTATCATCTTTCCTAAACTTGAACCAAGATAAAAATTTGAAACACCAAGCGGTCTGTATCTCAGCTATCGCTCGATACGACAAATGTTCAATTTACAAACACTTGATTGAATATTTGAAACACCAAAAGGTCTGAATTATTAGCCCCGGCTGTAGTGGAAAACCCGCAGGTGCAGTATGTTTTTCGGCACAACATATCCGAGGATTTGGAACGGAAGACGGGAGCGAACGGCACTTTAGTGCACCTTACTCTCGCTCCTCTTTCTTTTTGATGAACACACTACAGCTAAGTTTCAAATCAGCCAATAAACTTATTAGCTATCGCCTCCCCAATACTTCAACTAAGCCATAAGTTGATACAGCTCATCTCAAACTGATTACGCTCATTTTTAGCCTCCTGCAAACGACCTAACATTGCAGCATGGCAATCCTGTTTGATCAGATTGTGTTTGGTCCGGTTCACAGCAGACGGCTCGGAAATTCGTTAGGTGTAAACCTGCTGCCACTTGACCATAAAATCTGCAATTTCAATTGTATTTATTGCGAATGCGGATGGACGGATCTGAAGAAGAAATCGGTTCAGTTTATTGATGCGAAAGTAATTACTGCTGCCGCTGAACAAGAATTCAAACTGCTTGCGGAACGTCATGTAAACATCGACAACATTACTTTTGCCGGAAACGGGGAACCGACAATGCATCCGCATTTTAGTGAAATTATTCATACCATTTCGATACTAAGAGATAAGTACTTTCCGGGAATACTAATTACACTTCTGTCTAACGGTGCATTGATCGGTAAAAAGAAGGTAATTAATGGGATTCAATATGCCGATAAACTGATCTTTAAGTTAGATGCGGGAACCGATGAGATGTTCAATAACATTGATATGCCGCTCGGTCGTCGGAAACTGAAAGATTATGTACGTCAACTCAAAAAGCTGAATAAGTCAATCACCATTCAGACATTATTTCTGAAGGGCGATTACAATAAAATGAGCATAGACAATACACAGCCGGGCGAAGTAGAAAAATGGTTGGAATTGTTGCAGGAAATTTCGCCGGCTGAAGTTCAGATTTATACGCTCGACAGAAAATCTCCGACGAAGGCGCTGATAAAAATATCGGAGCAAGAATTAAAGTACATTAGCAGTAAAGTTGAGCAAAAAGGAATTCAATCGAAAGTATATTATTAATGCAATGAAGAAGCCTGTCCGCAAATCAAAATCACCTAAATTCTCTGAAACTATAATGACCGAGGTAGTGTGTCCGAACGATACCAATCCGATGGGCATATTACAAGGCGGAAGGCTTGTGCAATGGATGGATATTGCATCGGCGGTATGTGCTCAAAATCATGCCGGGCATATTTGTGTTACTGCTTCGATAGACAGCGTCAGTTTTAAAGCCCCGGCCAATGTGGGCGATATCATTACCATAAAAGCCAAAATGACACGCGCTTTTTCGTCGTCGATGGAAATTTTTGTACAGGCTTGGGCCAAGAAAGTCATCAGCCAGAAAGCCTATTTGATTAATGAGGCTTATTTCACGTTTGTAGCGCTCGACGATTATGCCAATCCAACCGAAATTCCGTTGCTGAAACCGGCTACTGAGCACGAGAAGAAGGAATTTGCTAATGCGCTGAAACGCAAAACAATTCGGGTAAAAATGGCCGAGCAAACCAAGCTCAACTGATACCAGCTTAAAAACTGCTGTGCCTCAGTTTATAGAAGCAGTTTACCGCCCATCAAATTCTCCTTGAAATCCCCTCAAAAACCGTAAATTCGCACGTTTGCCGGAAAACACATTCCGGCCACTGAAACTGCTATGTCATCATCTGTTTACGATCTGTACGAACCGGTTATCGGTCTTGAGGTTCATGCTCAACTCCTTACCCGTACTAAAGCCTATGCTTCCGATGCGGCCGAATACGGCGCTTTGCCCAACTCCTTGGTGAGTCCGGTTACCCTCGGCTTGCCGGGCACCCTGCCCAAAGCCAACAAGCAGGTTATTGATTTTGCCATTCGTCTCGGTCTTGCATTAAAATGCGAAATCCGCGAACGCAACGAGTACGCGCGTAAAAACTACTTCTACGCCGACTTGCCCAAAGGCTATCAGATTACACAAGATAAAACACCGATCTGCACAAACGGTGAAGTACGCATCAAAGACGATAACGGCAACGAAAAACTGATCCGCATCCAACGCATTCACATGGAAGAAGATGCCGGAAAAAGTTTGCACGATGCTGATCCAGCAGATACGTTGGTTGACCTGAACCGTGCCGGTGTGCCGCTGGTTGAAATTGTTACCGAACCTGATATTGCCAGCTCCGACGAGGCTTACCGCTACCTTACCGAAATTCGCCGTCTGGTGCGCTATCTCGATATTTGCGATGGCAATATGGAAGAAGGCAGTTTGCGCTGCGATGCAAATATTTCTGTACGCAAAAAAGGTGATCCGAAATTCGGCCGCCGCGTTGAGGTCAAAAACATGAACTCAATCAGCAATGTAAAACGTGCGATTGAACATGAAATTCGCCGCCAAATTGATATAATCGAGGCGGGCGGAATTATTGATCAGGAAACACGCAGCTTTGAAGCGCTTACAGGCACTACATTCTCAATGCGGAGCAAGGAAGCGGCTAACGATTACCGCTATTTTCCTGAACCCGATCTGCAACCCGTAATTGTTTCGCAGGAACACATTGCCAGCGTTAAAAATGCACTGCCTCCCCTGCCCGATGAGCTTGTAAAAAAATACACCGGCGAACTTGGCCTTACAGCCTACGATGCAGGTGTACTTACCGATGCAAAAGAAATTGCACTCTTTTACGAAGATGTACTGAAACAAACCGAAAACATGCCCGACCGCAAAGCCGCAGCTAAAGCAGCCGCCAACTGGGTAATGGGTCCGGTAAAATCATACCTCAACGAAAATGCGCTGCACATCAGCCAGTTTCCGGTTACTGCACAACGCCTTGCACTGCTCATCGAACTGATCGACAGCGGCAAAGTAAGTTTTGCAGTTGCCAGTCAGCGCATTCTTCCGCTCATGGTGCAGCACACTGATAAAACACCGCTCGAACTTGCAGAGCGTAATAACCTGATTCAGGAAAGCGATGAAGGTGCTTTGCTTGCGCTTGTGCAGGAAGCCGTAGCAAAATTTCCCGCCAAAGTGGCCGAATACAAAGCCGGAAAAACCAACCTTGTCGGCCTGTTCATGGGTGAAGTAATGAAACTCTCGAAAGGTAAAGCTGATCCGAAAGTGGCCAGCGAATTAGTGAAAAAAGTTTTAGACGAACAGCAGTAATCCACAACTATGAAATTAATTGCAGGTATAAGTTTTATTGCAGCCTCTGTTCTGTTTGCCGCATGCGGAAACGGATCGCGCAGCAAACCGTCTGACAGTAACATTACTGTAAAAGGCCAGTTCTCTAACTGCAGCGGCGATACGCTGTATTTTGTAAATGTAAGTTCGCAGATTTTCGTAACGCTCGACTCAGTTGTTGCTGATGAAGAAGGACGTTTCGAGATGTACGGAAAAACTGAACACAAAGGCTTTTTCAATGTTGTGGTTGGCCGCGAAGCTCAGCAGTATGCAACAGTTATTCTTGCACCCGGCGATGCAGTTACACTCAGCGGCGATGCCAAAAACTTAGGCTATACCTGGAAAGCCGAAGGTTCTGAAGAAACAAAACACTTCAAAGAACTGAACGACTACATTGCCGGTTACGAAAAACGCCGCGCTCCGATTATGCGCACACGCGACTCGCTCCTGCAAGTTTATCAGTACGAAGTGAGTTTGAGCAATAACAGTAAAACTCGTATCGACTCGCTCGATAAAGCCATTGAAAAACCATTCACCGAGTTACAGACCAAACTTGATGGCTTGATGGATGATGGTGTTTTGTTTGTGCGTGCTTTTGTTGACAAGCATCCCGATTCGTATGCAAATATTCCGGCGCTTCAGTTGCTTGATCAGAACAAAGACATTGCCTATTTCGACAAAACTGTTGCCGCACTTAAAGCAAAAACACCCAATGCGCCCAATGTGCTTTTGCTTGAAGAAATGGTAAACAAAATCCATAAAGCCATGGAGCCGCGACCAAGTCCGTTTAAGGTTGGCGAAATTCCTGCTGATATTGAACTGCAAAGTCCCAAAGGCAAAACACTAAAACTATCACAACTGCGCGGCAAAGTAGTTCTTGTTGATTTCTGGGCATCGTGGTGCAAACCCTGCCGAATGGAATCGCCCAATGTTGTTGCCGCTTACAAAAAATACAATGCGAAAGGCTTTGAAGTGTTCAGCGTTTCGCTCGACAAAAGCACAGACGATTGGAAAAAAGCCATTGCCGACGACGGTCTTCTCTGGAAATGGCATGTGCTTGATACGCAAGATCCCAACACCTCTGTATCTATGAAATACGGAGCCAATACAATTCCGAGAGCTTTCCTGCTCGACCGCGAAGGAAAAATAATTAATACCGATGTGCGCGGCGAACTGCTTCAGCAATTGCTTGAAGAACAATTCGGATTAAATAACTAAACATCAGTAACAATTCGTAAATCGTTTGCGTCTCAGCTAAACATCATAATCAAAACGCATGAAAAAACTGTTTCTGCTGATTTCGGCTGCAACCCTCTGCGGCACAATCAACGCCCAGTCTAAGCCCTACTTTCAGCAAAATGTTGCTTACACAATCAATGTAAAACTTGATGATGAAAAGCACTTTCTGCACGGCAACGAATCTCTCGTGTATAAAAACAATTCGCCCGATGCACTTCCCTTTATCTGGATGCACATCTGGCCGAATGCCTATAAAAATCGGGAAACAGCTCTTTGCAAACAGCTTACCGAAAACGGAGAACTGAAACTCTACTTCTCGAAAGATGAAGATCGCGGTTATATCGATAGTTTGAATTTTTCGGTAAACGGCCAGGCAGTAAAAACAGAAGCGCATCCGCAGCATATTGATATCATTAAACTTGTACTTAATGAACCGCTGCAGCCGGGACAGGAAATAACCATTACCACACCCTTCCGCGTAAAAATTCCGAGCGGTGCATTTTCGCGTCTCGGTCATATTGATCAGCAGTATCAGATTACACAGTGGTATCCGAAACCGGCTGTATATGACCGCAACGGCTGGAATGAGATTCCGTATCTGGATCAGGGAGAGTTTTATTCTGAATTCGGAAAGTTTGATGTATTCATTACTCTTCCCAAAAACTACGTTGTAGGCGCAACCGGCGATTTAACCAATTGTCCGGATGAAGTAAAATGGCTCGACGAACGCGCTGCAGCTACAGAGAAAAAAGATTTCGATGTAAAAGACAACGAGTTCCCGGCCTCCTCGCCCGAATTTAAAACACTGCATTATCATCAGGAAAACGTACATGATTTTGCATGGTTTTGCGATAAACGCTACAACGTACTTAAAGGTGATATAAACCTCCCGCACAGCAAACGCAAGGTTACCACCTGGGTAATGTTTACCAACCAATATTCAGGGCTCTGGAAAAAATCTATCCCGTATATGAATGATGCCATTCATTACTACTCACTTTGGAATGGCGATTATCCGTACAATCAATGTACAGCTGTTGACGGTGCACTGAGCGCCGGAGGCGGAATGGAATATCCGAACATTACTGTTATTGGTGCTGTAAGCAATGCATCAACGCTCGAAACGGTTATCATGCACGAAGTTGGCCACAACTGGTTCTATGGCATTTTGGGCAGCAACGAACGCAGCAACGGATGGATGGATGAAGGTATCAACTCGGCCAACGAACTGCGCTACAACGAAACTAAATATCCGAACTGGGCGCTTGTTGGCGGAACTGATGGCCCCAACGGAATGGCCAGTACTTTCGGCGTTGAAAAACTCAAACAAAAAGCACAGTACTATCAGCTCTATGCGTTTTCAGCA
>CALRTD020000248.1:0-6697 GCA_943371015.1 Synechococcus sp. UW140
GGAAGCGAAAAGCAGTACTGAGTATCTCTCTTTGTATGAATCTATCGCTTCTTGGTTGGTTTAAGTACCGGCTGTTTTTTGTTTCGCTGTTTGGAGGTACTGTTACTGCGCAGGATGAAACATTGCTGCTGATTGCTTTGCCATTAGGCATTTCGTTTTACACGTTTGAAACAATAACTTATCTGGTTGATGTGTATCGACGTGAGCAAGTGCCCTTAAAACGTTTTGGTGATTATCTGGTTTATATTTTAATGTTTCCAAAACTTCTGGCAGGGCCAATCATTCGTTACCGTGAAATCGCATCGCAGTTAAAAGACAGGAGCGAAAACGAAACACTTGAAAACCGGCTGAGTGGTTTTTACCGCATCTGTATCGGGCTGGGAAAGAAAGTGCTTATTGCTGATCAGTTGGCATTGTATTATACTGATTATACATTCAGCAGTATAAATTTTCAGACGCTGGGAGCGGGCAGTGCATGGCTGGCAGTTGTGGCCTGTTTGTTCAGGATGTATTTTGATTTTTCGGGATATTGTGATATTGCTATCGGTTTAGGACGTATCTGCGGATTTCGTTTTCCCGAGAACTTCAATAATCCGCTGTTGTCGCACAGTATTACCGAATTCTGGAAGCGTTGGCACATAACACTTACAACGTGGATGCGAAATTATTTATATATCCCGCTTGGTGGAAGCCGAAACGGGCAACTAATGACTTACCGAAATCTTGGAATTGTATTTTTGGTGAGCGGACTTTGGCATGGTGCAGGCCTGAATTTCCTGATCTGGGGAGTATTTCACGGATTGCTGATTGTAAGTGAACGAATGGTTAAGCTGAAAGTCCCGAAAGTATTAGGCATCTTGCTCACCTTCGTTGCTGTGGCTTATTCTATGTCGTTTTTCTTCGTACACGATGCCTCACGAATAACAAAATTTCAGCAGGCTTTATTAGGAGGTAATTCAACTATAGTTGAACATTGGCCGCGAACAGAGTTCTGGCTGCCTTTTATTGCCGCAATTTGCTTTTCGTTTTTTGCCTGCACTCCGTTTACGCGCCGTGTTCAGGAAACAGTATTTACCGGACAGCCAACAGCTGCCGGGCATATTGCACTAACCATACTAAGCAGTGTGCTGTTCGTTCTCAGCCTTAGTTACTCAACTTCGGTGAGTTACAATACATTTGTTTACTTCCGCTTCTGAAAATCAACAGTGCGGATAACCGGCAGTACTTTTTGTTCTTCAGCATCGTAAGCGTGTGTGTCAAACCTGACTGAATGAATAGACTTTCCTCCGGCATCAAGAATCACAGCATTAAACCCACGGAGATTTTGAGAGCATTCCTTGCCGTTTATTTTGATTGAAGAACTATTGCCGGAATTATTACCGCATGAACGAAGACGAATATTTATTCCGTTCAGTGTTTGATTGATTGCAGCGGAGTCATTGTTTTCAAACTTTTCGGTAATCAGTTTTCCGTTTTCAATAATTGCTGTATAGCCTTGTCTGAATTTAATACTGTCGGGGTGCGCGCCAATATTTTTGAGATATGCTTTTGATTCGTCTGAAAGGCTTGTTATTCCTTCATCGCGGATACTGAGTACTATAGTTTTGGGTTGATTGTTTTGCAACCAGCCTCCCAGTGTTAAAAGTTTTTCCGGGTAAAGAATCGTGTAATAATCGGTATTTTTTAGTTCGTCAATGTTTTTTGCTGTAATCCAAAATGTATCACATCCGGATTTTTCGATGCTGTAGAGATTATTGTGCAGCTTAACATTGCCATCAAATGAATTATTCCAGCGATCATAAATAAGTCGGGTAATATTATCTGGTGAGCCGTAAAGTAAGTTAGATCCGGGTTTGAGAAGTTTTATGTATTGATCGAGTTCTCCGCCCAATTCGAGTTCACGTTGCTTGATGGTGTTTGCAGTTGATGAAGCAAGCAATTGAGTGTGTTTCCAGTTCCACATATAATAACCGGGCATATCATCAATATTCGGATAGTTATTCCATTTTACTGTTTCGGGGTTATACATGCCTTGTATTGTGTGCGCGAAAAATCCGAAACAACCGAATGTGATAATTCCCGGCATAAATCTTTTCAGCATTCCCTGCTCATACCAACTGTTAACAGTAATTGCAAGCAGCAGAATCAATGGCGGTAAACAATCGGTCAACAAGCGAGGCCCGAAGCACCAGCCTCCCCACCAATTGGGTTGTATCGCAGAAAGTATTGCCTGAATAACAAACCAAATTAATGCTCCTCCATAAATTTTGTTTTTTCCGAGTGTTTGAGAAAATAAGCCGCCAAATGCAAAGAGCAGCAATGGTGTAAATACAAAGAGTCCGCGGGCTGGGCTGAACAGCATTGCCATGAGTCGCGACGGAAAAGTTGAATAAGCAACAGTGCTGTATGTCCAGAAAAACGGATTGTAATAAGGTGGAAGAAATAAGCCGAATGTTTGTTGCGAAAACATGACGAAAAGTAAGAACCAAGCCGTGAGTATTCCTGCAAAAGCAAATACAGATTTTCGCTGCCGGATCAGTAACCAAAGTCCGGCTAAAGCAATAAAGCCTAACGAAGACGGCCGGCACAGCCACGCCCCGAAAAGCAATGAGCCGAATAAAAACGGATTAACTCGTTCTGCTCTTCCGGTCTCAGTTTTTAGAATTTGAATAGCAGCAAGCAAAATGAAAATAAGCTGATAGTTAAAACTCCAGAGTGCCGAACCAACTGTACTCATGTAGGTTGAGCCAAACGCCATGAGCAGCGAAATGAATAAAGCGATGTGCGAGTTCGTCAGTAACCTCAGGAGCCTGTCGGTGAGCAAGAAAATTACGATAGCAGATAATGCGGCAAGCAAACACTGCAGCCACGATTCGTGTGCCGGAATTGACATATCCAGCCCTAATGCATTTCCGGCAGCTACAAACGGAATGCTAATAAAGACAGCACCGTAAGGGTAGGAGTAATAGATTGTTTCGTTGCGTTGCCGGTTGGTGAATTTCCATTTACCGGTACTGAACTGTTCAGGCGCTGCTCCGGTTTTGTAGCTGTAAAGGTTGATGCTTCCGTTTTCGAGAATAGCCTGAGAGGCAAGTAGTGTAAGCTGCGGATCGCTTTGAGTATAGTTAACGCGCGAACACCATATCGTCAGAAAAAGGAGCAGTGCAGAAATGCTGCGTGCAAGAGTAATCGGCTGAACGGAGTTGAGCATAGTAGTTTTTGTGCTGAACGTTCAAATGTAAACGAAAAGCAGCAAGCGGTGATAACAAAAACAGGTCTGCAAAAGCTTGCAGACCTGTTTTTAGTAAGTTGTTTGACATTATCGGCTCAGTGCCAAACGCTGTACGCCAGTTCTGTTGCCATTGGTAACACGAACAAAATAAATACCGGCCGCCTGATTTTCGAGCGATAAATTCACATTACCACTGTTGATTTCGCGACTGCGGAAAACGATATTTCCAAGCACGTCAGTGATTTCTATCTGCGAATTATTTTCACTGAGTTGAAGTATGAAATTACCCGCATTCGGGTTCGGTATGATGCTGAATGTTGTTGCTGCCTGATTTTCGGTAATGCCCACACAGGCGCTAACGATTAGCGTAAGTGTATCGCTTCCGGTACAGCCATTAGCATCAGTAAATGTGTAGTAAACATCATGCTGTCCTGCTCCAACAGATGGATCGAAAGAACTTCCGGTTACTGATGTTCCGCCGAACGTTCCGCCGGGAGGTGTACCTACCAACAATACATCATCGTCATCTTCACAAATTTGTGTTGTGGTTACCGCAATGCCAACGAATGTGGGTAAGAAAATGGTGATGTTTGCTGTATCAAAACCGGTGCAACCGTTGGAGTCAACAACAGTAAGATAGTATTGGCCTGAAGTTGTTACTGTAATTGAACTTGCTGTGCTGCTGTTGCTCCAGGTATATGTTCCGCTGGTGTTTGCATTGAGTGTAATGCTGCCGCAACTTGATGTATCAGGACCAATGTTTACAACCGGAAGCGCATAAATGGTAACGTTAACCGTGTCAGAGGCACTGCAGTTGTTGCTGTCGGTAACCAGTACATTATAAATACCTGTGGTGGTAATTTGTTCTATTTGCTGCGTACCGCCATTGCTCCAGAGGTAGGTTGCACCCGGATTGCCGGCATCAAGAAGTGCGCTTGCACAAGCATTGAAGTTTGCAGGAAGTGAAATAGTCGGATTGGGTACACTTTGCAGGTTCAGACCAACAGCTGCTGAATCGGAACAGCCATTGAGATTGGTTTTTACAAGATTGTAAACTCCGGGATTAGATGCAAAGATTGTATCTGTTGTTGCTGATGCAACAGGCTGTCCGTTATAATACCACTGACTTGTTCCGCCCGCAGTAGCTGTGAGCATAACGGTATCATTGGGACAAAGTACATTACTTCCGGAAAGAATAACGTTAGGAGCAGCATTCACAAAAATGGTGTAAGCAGCAGCAGTATCAGTCACTATTCCATTGTTGAGAACAATGTGTATTGTGTAGTTACCGGGTGTTGTGTAAACGTGTGATGAGTTTGTAGCAGTTGCAGAAAGAGTAGATACCGATGCATCGCCCCAGTGATAGCTTACTGAGTCGAACAATTGCAAATTAGCCATGCCCATAAAAATGGTATCACTTCCTTCGCAAATACTATCGTTGCTGATGGTGAAGGAAGGAGGCATAACTAATCCGCGAAAATCTTCGGGCAATGACATTATTGTTCCTGAGTAGGCTCCTGTTGTCGGGTTCAAACGGAGGAAGCTGCTGCTGATGTTGGAAATGATAAAGTAGTTGGGATTCACATATATTGCCCCAAATGTTTCGCCTCCGGGAATTCCTGTAACCGGAATGTTTGTGGGTGTATATGTAACGGCTGATGCAGCCATTTTTTCAAAAACCATTGTACTGTTACCTGACCAGTGATAGATAAAATCGTCGCTGCGGTTATAAAGAATCACTTCGCCGTCGGCACCATTGCCCATTGCATAGAGTAATGTTTTGGTTCCGGTGTTTTTATCAATCAGGTAGAGTGTTTCGGGAACCGTAGCTCCGTTTCCGGTAGCTCCAAGCAATTGCCCGTCGGCACGGAAGGTGATTGATGAAAAATTATCACCGAGGTTACCAACTTGTGTACAAATGCCTGTTTCCAGATCAATGGTTGCCAGAACACGTCCGCTTACTGCTGCTATTTTAAGGATTACATAAGTTTTGTAGGTTGTCGGATCATAAGCCATACCGTTAATTCCGGTAATTGTAAAACTGGGCAAAGTTGGTCCTAAACGCCTTACAACTGTCCAGTTTGTAGTATCAATAGCCCAAAGCGAATCCTGAAACGGACTTGAGCCATAGATTAAATGTGAAGGGGCAGGGGCCTGCGCCTGTGCGTTGTTGGGTGATGCGAACAGACACAACACAGTAACAACAATAGCAAGTAGAGTTTTTTTCATGGGGAAGAGTTGGTTACGGGGCAGCGTAAAATTATGAAAAATGAAGAGCTAAACACATTTATTCTTGTGTAGAAGCTTGTATTGGGGTTATTTATACAGGTTAATGATGATAAATTGCTAACGACAATAATCTTCAATTAAGGTCCTTCCTTTCGCTGATACACGCGGAAAATGGCTATTATTGACGAAATTTTAGCTTAAGATGAATGTATTTGAAGAACAGCGTACCCGTTCGGCTGTAGTAAGCATGTATTTGCGCAACTGGAAAATCATTGTGTTTACGGTTGTGATTTGTGCTGCATTATCAATTGTAGCTACCATGCTGATGAAAGAACGGTATCGCGCCAGAGCTTCTTTTTTTCTGCCGTATGATCTTTCACTTGAAAAAACGGTTGACGATCCGAAGTTGGGTTATGATACAGAAGCCGACCGTATGCTGCAGATATTAAATTCTGAGCGGTTAAAAGATTCGGTGGTAAAAAAGTTTGATCTTATCAATTATTTCAAGATCGATACAACCAATCCTGTTTGGCCGCAAACAATGGCTGATAAGTATCATCAGCGTGTTTTTGCTAACCGAACAAATATTATGTCGATTGTGGTAGAAGCAGAAACGTATGATCCGATTTTCTCCGCAAAAATTGTCAATTACATTGTAGAGGCCAGCGGCCGTTTCCGACTTGAAATGTACAGAGCAAACACCCGCTTAGCAGCCGATGCATTTAAACGCGAACTGGATGCAAAGCAGGCTGAGCTTGATAGTTTAGCATCAAAAATTGGAGACCTGCGTAAAGATGCACAAGGCAATTATCCTTTGCTGGAAAATGCCTTGGTTACGGCATCGGGTACATCGGGCAGTACAGAAAAAGAAATTCTGACACAGCGGTTCATCTATGAGCACGAGCAGCATAATCTTATGCGGGTTAAGTATGAGAATGCCCGAAATACAGCGCTGCGGCCGCTTCCTGAGTTTTACAACATTGATCCGGCTTATCCTATTTTCGAACCTTCATATCCGCTTAAAGCGTTTAACATAGCCATTGGTATTGTAGGGTCATTGTTTTTTATACTTACAGCACTTTACCTGAAGCATGTGTTTATTCAGCTTCGTTCACAATCATAAATGGTAAAACTGCTTCGAACTATTGGCTATGAAAAATGGGTTGCTGCACTCAGCATTCTGCTGTGTCTTGTTTCCATGTATGCCATAGCCACTTCGCAGTATGTGTTAATTTA
>CALRTD020000249.1:0-6670 GCA_943371015.1 Synechococcus sp. UW140
GGTCTTACCTGAGCAAATAATTTACTACCAACTTCACCTGCATCAGTCAGACTTACGGGCCTTACCCGAGCAAATAATTTACTGCCAACTTCACCTACATCAGTCAGACTTACGGGCCTTACCTGAACAAATAATTTACTGCCAACTTCACCTGCATCAGTCAGACTTACGGGTCTTACCTGAGCAAATAATTCATTACAAACCTCACTTACATCAGTCAGACTTACGGGTCTTACCTGTGCAAATAATTCATTACCAACTTCACCGGCATTAGCCAGATTTACGGAGCTTCCCTGAACAAATAATTAACTACCAACCTCACTTACATCAGTCAGACTTACGGGTCTTACCTGAACAAATAAATCAAGCATAACTTTAATTGCAACAGTCTGGCTTACGGGCCTTGCCTGATAACAATTCAAGATCCATCTTCACTAAAAAACAGACAATACATTTCCTATCAGGGCTACGCCCCTAATTAAACCAAGACCAGAAGTAAAACCGAATAAGCTTAATTCTCAGGCAAATGCCCTTGAGAGACTAAACATTGATGAAAACAGACACCTGATCTAAAACCCTCTCATTATTAATAATGACTATCTTTTATTAACAACACAAATATACGTCATCAATCTCCCCTTGTCAAGTTTTCCCCTAATTTTATCTCACTCTATATCAAACAATTAACCCTTACCCAAAAATATTTCTCAGATTTCATTTTTATTCAAAAATAGCCACTAAATAACTTACCGAATCAAGTGTTATTCATTGAGACAGGTAAAAAGCAGCGAAAATAAAGCTACACCTAATAAAAACGTATTGAAACTATTGCAGAGGAGGCGTAAGTTGCATTTTTTCAGCAAAATAGGCACAGAAATCACGCATATCGCCAGCCATTTTTTCTTCTCCGGTAGCCCGCTCAAATGTGTCGGTCATTGTTATCAGAGTTTGATGAAAGAACTTCTTCATGTCATCAACAAGCATATCCTTTGTCCAAAGATCAATACGCATTGTATTGCTTTCATCTTCATCCCACATCGAAAGCATTATGGCTTTGCAACGGCCTTTGCCGCCATTATCACTGGCTGTCCAGTTTATCTGCTCCGGAACATTGTTCTCGTCGAGTTGTATCTTGTAATTTATCTCAGCGTTGCGCATGCGACAAAGGTAAGCATCTCAAAGTTTTGGTTTGTACTTCGACTTGTTAAGAATTATCTGTGCATCCTGTATTTGCATCAGTTGCTCAAGTGTAGTGGCTGGGTTGCGCTCCATATATGCTTCAACAATGCGTAGTCCGATCCAGCGCCCTACTCCGCCCGGCGATTCACGCGGGAAACCTGCCGTAAATGGAGCATCTTCAGTCATGTGATTCAAATCGTCTTGCATTTCCGAATAAATCAGTTTCTTCTCAATCATAGCTGCCCAGATAGAACCTTCACTTGCTTCACACCAATCAATCTGTTGCTGCGAGTATCCGAGAAGAACTGAGTCGGGCGTGTTACGTAAAAGAGCCCGGCTCACATATAATATTTTGCCTTCATACATAAGCCGGTTCAGCACATCATCTTTTTCAGGAGTGTACTGAAACTCGTTCAGCAACCAACTACGTACAAAACCCGACGGAATATAAGATTTGTTGTAGCGAACCCGTTTGAACATCGGCCACTGCAATGCATCATACCACTTGCTGTTTGTACCTAAATAAAAATCCAAACCAATTCCATAAACACCTTCGGTCTGCGTGAAGTTGTACGAGAAGCCGCTCGTAATTGCATATACTTTTTGCGGTAATTTCCGGTTGGGAAAATGGTAACGGAAATAACGAAATACCTGTGTCAGCTCTTGCTCCGTTTCACTCAAACTGCTATTTGCAGCAAGGCATTCACGCCGCAATTCACGCAAATCTTTATCGCCAAGAAAGCGGCGCAGCTCTGCATCACACATTACCGAATCTGATGCCTGATAGCAAATCGCATTCTGAAAAAAGGCATCCGAAAATGTACCGTAAGTTTTGCGCAGACGCAGACGCAGACCAACTACATCATTCGTATCCGCAACAGCCAGCGCCGAATCGAAGCGAAGTATCTTTACAGCGGGCACTTCAATTCCTGAAATATCAACATCCAGCGGATCTGATGAACATGAATTGAATGTTAACAGAATAGCTAAACTCAGAAGCGCCGCAATCGATTTCATCGTCATAAATTGAAAAAGTTGTATAATTGTGAAGGATAACACCAACTCCAAAAGTATGAAAAAGGTATTGATGCTTCTTTTGGCCACTGCTTTCACAGGCACATTGGCTTTTGCTCAGGACGGAGAAAACGACCTGAAAAACTTCCGTTTCGGCCTGAAAGCCGTTCCAATGATTACCTGGTACAAGCCCGATGATGCTGCCAAATTCGAAAGCGGAGGCGCTATGCTTAAATTTGGCTACGGACTCTCTACTGAATTCCGCCTCAACAAAGTTGCCTCCTTCGCAACGGGTATTCAGATCGATTATGATGGAGGTAAAATCAATTTTAAAGATACCGCATACTATTTCCTCTCGCGTGATAACGAGCTGATTGAACCCGCCGATACCGCCGATTTTACCGGCGAAAGTGCATTCCGTCTCAACAAGCGCACTTACAATACCACATATGTAACCATTCCTCTTACACTCAAACTCAAAACCAACGAAATCGGTTACATGACCTATTACGGTCAGTTTGGTGTTAATGCTTCAGTACGTGCCCGCAGCCGTGTAAACGACGAAGTAAACCTTCTGCCCGGCGGAGCAAGTGCTACCCAAACAAAACTTCTCAACAGCAGCGACATGCAGTTGATGAAACTCGCGCTCAATGTTGGACTTGGCGCCGAGTACAACATTCAGGGATCAACATCACTTGTATTTGGTATAAATTACATTAACGGATTTACCAACGTAGCCAAAAAAGAATCACGCTACCTTTTCCGTACGCCAAGCAACAATAACAGTCCGCTTAAACAAGATTTCCGCGCAAACGCCGTACAAATTACAGTCGGTGTATTGTTCTAGTGCACATTTATCCTAAAAGCAGAACGGCGCGAAGTAATTTTCGCGCCGTTCTGCTTTTATGCCGCACACTGATGAAGTCAGCAAAGCTCAAGAACTTCATACCTTTGCATTCATGAAAATCGCGCTCGCTCAGCTCAATTACCATATCGGAAATTTCGAAGCAAATACTGCACATATCCGCACGCACATCGCCAAAGCAAAATCTGCAGGTGCCGATATTGTAGTTTTCGCAGAACTCAGTATTTGCGGCTATCCCCCGCGCGATTTTCTAGAATTCAGCGACTTCATCCGCCGCTGTAACGAATCAATCGAAATCATTGCCGCAGACTGCATTGGAATTGCTGCAATTGTTGGAGCTCCTGCTGTAAATCCGCGTGTCGAAGGCAAAAACTTGTTCAATGCCGCATACTTCCTTGCCAACGGAAAAGTGCAAAGCGTGCATCACAAAGCTCTGCTCCCTACCTATGATGTGTTTGATGAATATCGCTACTTTGAACCGGCATTCGATTTCAGTTGCATCGACTACAAAGGCCAGCGCATAGCACTCACCGTGTGCGAAGATCTCTGGGATATAGAAGATGATCTCATGTACACCCGCTGGCCTATGGAAGAACTCATCAAACAGCAGCCTACGGTGATGATTAATATTGCGGCTTCACCGTTCAGCTACAATCACGCAGCTAACCGCCGCAAAGTGCTTGCCCGCAATGTGCAGAAATACGGCATTCCGTTGGTGTATGTACAGCAGGTAGGTGCTCAAACCGAAATCATTTTCGACGGCGGTTCCATGGTGCTCAACCGCAATGCTGATGTAGTGGAAGAACTTAATTACTTCGCCGAAGATTTCCGAATGGTTGATCTGATTGCTGTTGATGCAATGCCCGCCGTTGCTCCCGATCAGAGCACTCCAATAAGCCGTATTCACGATGCACTTGTACTCGGCATCCGCGATTACTTTCAGAAAATGGGATTCCGGCGCGCTATTCTCGGCCTGTCCGGCGGCATCGACTCGGCAATGGTTCTTGTACTTGCCGCACGTGCATTGGGTGCAGAAAATGTATTGCCGGTACTTTTGCCGTCCGAATATTCAACCTCACATTCGGTTGATGACTCCGTGAAAATTTGCGAAATCCTCGGCATTCGCTACGACATCATTCCCATCCGCAGCGGCTACGAAGCCATGCTCGGAATGCTGCAAAAGCAATTTGAAGGTACATCGTTCACTGTTGCCGAAGAAAATATTCAGGCTCGTGTACGTGCTATTACACTAATGGGAATCGCCAATAAGCACGGTTATATTCTGCTTAACACCACCAACAAAAGCGAAGCCGCCGTTGGCTATGGAACACTTTATGGTGATATGTGCGGCGGAATTGCCGTACTCGGCGATGTGTATAAGACAAAAGTCTATGAACTCGCCCGCTGGATCAACCGCAACGGCGAAATCATTCCAGAAAATATCATCAGCAAAGCACCATCAGCAGAACTTCGTCCCGGCCAAAAAGACAGCGATTCGCTGCCCGAATACGATATTCTTGATCAGGTGCTTTATCAGTACATCGAACTCCGTCAAGGCCCGCGTGAGTTAGTAGCAATGGGCTTCGACGAAGCACTGGTGAACCGCGTGCTCAAACTTGTCAACAGCAACGAGTGGAAACGTGCACAGTTTGCCCCTATCCTTCGCGTTACGCCAAAAGCTTTCGGCAGCGGACGTAGAATGCCTATTGTGGGGAAGTATTTAGGCTAATTTTTGAACGAATAAAGCCAAGTAGCCCTGTATCGATATTTTGCGAATATCGATACAAAATCCCCCTTGTGTTTGTTTAACACAACCATTGGTTCTGTTTTTTACCTTTGCTCCACTATGCAACAACCCATCATCTCCGGCATTCAGCAAATCGGTATTGGCATTCCCAATGTGCACGAAGCATTTAAATGGTACCGCCAGAATTTCGGCATGGACATTCCCGTTTTTGAAGAAGCCGCAGAAGCCAATCTTATGCTGCCCTACACCGGCGGCAAACCGCATCAGCGCCACGCTATTCTGGCGATCAACATGAAAGGCGGCGGTGGTTTCGAAATCTGGCAATACACCAGCCGTACACCGGTTCCGGTTGCCTTCGAACTTCAGCTCGGAGACATCGGGCATTTCGTTACCCGCATGAAATCCAGCGACGTAAAAGGATCGCATGCATTCCTAAAGAGCAAGGGCGCTGATGTGCTCAGCGATGTACTTACTTCGCCCGATGGACAGCCGCATTTCTTTGTGCGCGATCCCTGGGGAAATATCTTTCAGATTGTACCCGGCACCGATTGGTTCGGGAATGGAAAGCAACTTACAGGCGGCCCTGCAGGCGCGCTGCTTGGCGTAACCAACATGCAAAAATCAATGCAGTTCTATGCCGATATTCTTGGCTACGATACTGTAGTTTACGATAAAACCGGCACCTTCGATGATCTCAAAGCACTTCCCGGCGGCGATACCGAAGTACGTCGTGTACTGCTCAAACACTCAAAACCGCGTGCCGGAGCATTCTCAAGACTTCTCGGCTCCAGCCAGATCGAACTCGTACAAACCACCAGCAAAACACCACGGAAAATTTTCGAAGGCCGCTGGTGGGGCGATCGTGGTTTTATCCATCTCTGCTTCGACATCGTTGGCATGGATAAACTTAAAGCCCTCTGCGAATCAAAAGGCCATCCGTTTACCGTCGACAGCGCCAACAGTTTCGACATGGGCGAAGCCGCCGGCCACTTCAGCTATATCGAAGATCCCGACGGAACCCTCATCGAATTTGTAGAAACACACAAAGTCCCGGTACTCAAAAAACTCGGCTGGTACATCAACCTCCGCAAACGCCCTGCCGACAAGCCATTACCCGACTGGATGCTCAAAAGTATGAGCATGAACCGCGTGAAATAAGTGATGAGTGTTGAGTGTAAAGTGGAAAGCGAAAAATTTAGCACACTTAACTCCGATGTGTATTCACTGAACAGTTAACGCTAAAACTTAAATGTTTTTACGCTTACAATAGACTTCGGGGACACTTCACACTCAACACTTTACACTCAACACTTTTTTTTTGAAATGGATGCTACATTCAAAAAACTCAATTTCAAAAATCAACCTGAGTTGATCGTGCTGAATGCTCCCGATAGTTTACGCACGAATATGGAAGCAATGGCTGAGTTCACAACTATTCACGAAAATTTAGCAGGTATTAAGTCAGCCAGTTTCATTCTCGCATTTGTAACCCGCCTCGATGAAATCAACCAGCTAGCTCCCAAGCTATCGCACCTGATTCAAGGAGACAATATCATCTGGCTGGCTTATCCCAAAGGCACTTCCAAACGCTACAAATGCGATTTCAATCGTGATACCGGTTGGGCTGCAATCGGAGATCAGGGCTTTGAACCCGTCCGTCAGGTTGCAATCGACGAAGACTGGTCAGCCCTCCGCTTCCGCAGAGTAGAACACATCAAAACATTAAACCGAAGTTCAAAAATAACCTTCTCCGAACAAGGCAAAAAACGAATCAACAAATAACACTGAGCGCAGCGAAGTAACGAATCAAGAATACTGAGCGAAGCGAAGTAATGAATAAAAAACACTGAGCGCAGCGAAGTAAC
>CALRTD020000250.1:0-6667 GCA_943371015.1 Synechococcus sp. UW140
CAATAAACAAATTCCGCATGAGATATTTTATCGGTTTTTTCGTTTTGCTTTTTACAACAAATTCCTCAGCACAAATTATGTTGTCGAGCGAAAAGTACAGCGACAACTTCAGGTGCAACGAAGTGCTTACAACTAATCTTTTATTGGAAGACAGTTCCGGATACTATTTGGTTGTCAACGACAATTCATTGGCTATGTATCAGTACCTCAATAAAAGTATGGAAATAGAGCGGAAAGAAGTGATCAGCAACGATCAAAAACGAACACAGAGACGCCAGCCCTATACAAGTTTTTGCTGCAACGGTCGTATCATTGAGCTTTCGTATCGGATACTTGCACAGGAAAGAACAATAAGCTGGTACGCTCAACATATTAGCCGGTTAACACTAAAACCGGAAGGCGAAGCAGTACTGATTTACACAAAACCCAACTTTGATGCCGGCGATCTCAGACGCGACGACGAAACATTCATACCCGAATTCTCCTTCGCTTTTTCTGAATCCGGTTTCTGTCTCATCAATTTTAGTCCCGATTCGTTTTCTGCCCGCAATATGTTGCTGCGCTACGAATTATACATCTGCAACGATTTACTGAAAACTACTGCGGTACGTGCTATACAGATGCAGCCTGAATATATGCTCAACAATGTAAAGCAGTTCAAATCAGGCAAAGTACTGGTTAACTGGCGCAAACGCATAAATCCGAAACACGAACCCGATTTGCTTATGCTTACCAGTGCCGCTGAGCCCGGCATCCGCAACCTGCGGCCCGATTTAAAAGGCAATGAAGTACACGACTTTTATGTTCAGGAATTAGCAGATGGCGAAATTGCAGTTGCCGGCTATTACATCAATCCGGCAACACAGGCCACCGACGGAATCTTTTTATTTATTTACAATAATTCAACGCTGGCACTCATCAGAAGTACAATTACTCCTGTCGATATTCGCTTCCATTATGCAGGTGCAACGCCGGAACAAAAAGCTGGGCGCGCTTTTCTGCATGCTGTTGTCGAAATTTTTGAAGCCGACAGCAACCGTATTGTTATCCTTGGCGAATACACCAGTTACGAAGAGGCAAACAGTTCACTTCGTATTCAGGATTATCAGTTGCGCGGAGTCATTCGCAACAGGAATGATATTTACATCCATGGTTCAAGCTTTGCCTATTGCTTCGATCAGGATGCTAATCTGGTTTGGGCTAATCTTATTCCCGTTAATCAACTTGCCGCAATCAACGAACCATTCTACGTTTCAACCACACAAACATTTTACAACAATGCGCTTTATATTGTTTACAACGATGTAATTGACGGCCACATACAAGGCGCAACCCGAAAAACAACCCGCATCAGCGAAAGCTGTCAGCAAACATTGGTCTGCATCAGCATCGACGGCAAAATGCGAAAAGAAGAAGTACGTCAACTCATAAAGCGGCAACGATTAATGCCACCGTTCTGCGGACGCATATCAACAGGTTTCCTGCTCATTAACCGAACTCCCATTGATTACAGTTTTTTGGAGTTGAAATTGTAAGCGAAATTACTGTTCATTCTCGCCAAAGTTCAACTTACTATACAAGTTGTAAAAGATGAGAAGCGGAAGTAATGTTCATTAAACTACCGTTCGGCTCCGGCTTTCCGCTCCAAATGCTCGGAAGGCTGTTTTCTCAACAACATCCTGCACCTGCGCGTTTTCCTCCCGCAGAAATTGCGGGAGCAATCCGGGCTAGTGATTCATTCCGTTCGGTGTTTCAAAGTATCAATAAGTACTCGCACAAATCAATAGACGAGACACCTATCCTCAGAAATAAATACGCACAACAACAGTTAGTATCGTAATAGTTTTCGAATAACAAATCGTCTTCCTCGATAATCTTTTCATGTGCGTGCGAAGACTTAAATTCTTCCGTTCAATAGAATTGGTATGCCGGGGTACAACACAATGAAATTGTTTCGGAATTAATGTCTTGTAGATTGTAAGGCCATCTGTATATATCTTTTTCGCGCTGTAATATAATAAGGTATCCGTAACCTGTTTCAAGTTCTTTTTCGTTCGTCGGCCTACTCTAAAATTCACTACCTGTTTCGTCTTTGGGTTAATCGCATACATCAGCCATTGTTCATTTTTCTTTTTGACTACATACGTTTTCAACTCATCTGCTTCGTATTGCTTGTTCTTAAAAATTACTGATTTTGTAATCGCGGCTGCTGAGCGACGTATATAACAGAGTACTGTTGTTGTTGAAATACCAAATATTCTTGCAATACTTCTGATGCCACAGCTTTCTTTTATCAATTTGATCAGTTGTCTCTCTGTATTCCCTTTGCATCCGTTTCGCTGATATTCATCACGCTGGTATTTTTTTGCAATTTGTGCATTGATATTTCTGAACGGCTGTTTTCGTTTTTCCTTTTTTTACACATCGGGTATTACAGTGGTAACATTTCATGTTTAAAAAAAGTGATTTAGTGATACACCTGCTTTGTAATCTGCCTCTCAAGCCCAGTGTTTCTGTTTTTCAGGCAATAAAAAAGAGCGACGGATTTCGCTCTTTTTGAAAATTTCACTCACAATTATTATTGATTATCAGTGATTTAACTTATCGTTTTTTTACGAAAAGTGATTTAGTGATACATTACCACTTCATACCTAAAAAGTCGAATTACAAATTCGACTTAGCATAAACAGTACGACTTAGCATAAACTACATAAACTTATGGAATAGTATCGTTGGGATTGATAAATGTTAAAACAATAGGTAAATGTTCTTTCCTACATACATATAGTAGATTCTCTCCATTTCTTTTATAAACTGAATCCCCAACTTGAATAGAGTCCGATGAAAACCCAAACCAACAACTAGCTAATCGGGTTTGATTATTAAATCGTAATTCTAAACACCCATTTGACATAGTTTGCTTTGACGTAACTATACCTGATACTGTCCTTGAGATTTCTTTTTTATTTAATTCAGCATTAGATTTCTTTAATCTAACAGCGTCTTGTTTAAATTTCGCATACGTTTGATATGGCTTATAATATCCTCTTGCATCGCCATTGGCTACTTGAATAATTAATTTTGTTTTTGACGCAGAGATTAATTTGGCCTCATATACGCCTTTTTTAGTAATACGATAAAAAGAATCTATTTGGTGATAACCTACTAAACTATCTTCAAATACAATAATGTCTCCAATTGAAAAGCCCTCAGTATGGATCCATACAAATTCTTTAGCCTGAGAGATATCGGAGCCAGATATTTTGCCTGAAAACAGAAGGAATACAAACAAAATAGATACGATAACTACTAATAGTATTTTTTTCATCGAAAATAATTTTAAAGTCATTTATTAAGGTTTGGGCCTTTGTGTACCCGGCTGATATTGGGTGCCAATTGATACACCATTTTTGAAGGAATTCATTGGATTGGCCCACAAAACTGACGTGACTGCTAATCCACTGGCTATTGTACCTGGTGTACTACCCACCATATAGGTTTTATTTGAAGCTGAAATTTCAGAAAGAGTTTTTGGATAAATACCTCTTGCTTGATCCAAAGTAGTACTACGGCGATTGGTAAACTCAGATGGATAAGCCGCAGATTGTTGCCCGGAAACAGTAACGTTTTGCATTGTTGATTGCCTAGATACATCTATGCAAAAATTATGAATATGTGGATTCGGAAAAGATGTAAAACCATCAGTACCAGAATTGCATGCGAAAAAATTCAATCGCCCACCTGATTCAACATAGTTAAAATTTATGGCTCCCCAACCTTGAGGGGTCATCTGGTAACCATCCCCAGTTTTATCTGCACCTGTAGTTAATACACTACCACCAGGCCCATCATTACCACCATGTGAATAAACATCAACTTCAACGGCTTGTCCATATGCAGTTGAATTAGCATCGGTTACTTGCTTGACTTGCTGATTGACTAATGCAAAATCTGTAATTGGTACTAAAACCACTTTATCACGCTTAGGGTCAAAACCAGCACTATGTTCAATATCATACTGACGAGTCAATGCAGCCGTTTTGAACATTTCTTCCCCATCTGCATTACCTACTGCATATAGTATAATACACATGCTATCACCTGCAATATCAATCGCATAAATAGATGAATTGCCATCAAAAACATACGGTGACTGATTCGCAAATCTGTTCTCAAATTTATCTCTGCTCAAAAATCGCCCCACCCTTACATCATACATCCTCGCCCCAAAATCATAACTGTCGCCATCAACATCATGAATCTCCTGATCCTTCTCCATCCCATTAAACCCATACTTATAACTCGGCGAAGAGACCGTCCTGCCGCTCAGCGCAGCACCAAACGCACTATAATCACTCATCGATCTAACATCAGTCAAGTAGTATTCCACACTGTTGCCCGTAACTAATTGCTTGGTCAGTTTGCGATCACTTACCGTCACCATACATTACCCAAGTGATTGGATAGCTCGCAGAGTTTTTGTCCCAACTTGCGTTTCGGAGTCTGCATGTTGGTGGCTTGCATCTTGCTCTGCGTTGGCACCGTACTGGTTATCAGTTCACCTTCCGTTGTATAGTTTCCAGCCCACGCAAAGGTATTCATCGCATTGATGTTCTCAGCTTCCCGGTCATCAACACCAAGTCGTGCACTGCCATAAAGATGACTTGCTTCCAGCAGCAGCTTATCCGTAGCTTGTTGCGTAGCAATATTAGCAGTCAATGAACGCTTGTACGTCGCCATCACGTTACCCTGCGCATCGCGCACATAATACGTGTATGTCCAGTTTTCCTGTGTCATCACACCCGAAGCATCGCGACTCTTGGCAAGTTTCATCACCCGCTGGCCCAGCGCATCATACTTAAAGGTAAGTTCTTTTTTTGTACTGCCTGATGTTCTGTTAATAGTCGCAATCTTTCCGTAAACCGTCCACTCGATGTTCGCGATTTCTTCCTTCACATCGCCGGTCAGTTGACCCATTGCATCATACGTGTAGTTGTTCGCATTCTGATCTTCAAGATCATCTGCGTAGTTGCAACATTCGGATTTTTCTCATCATTAGAAGCGATCTTGGGGTGCATCAAAATTCCGTTCGCTCCCGTCTTCCGTTCCAACTCCTCGGTAATTTGTATTAAACTAAAGCAAATTACACCTGCGGGGTTTCCACTACAGCCGGGGCTAGTTATTCATTCCGTTCGGCATTTCATAAAATCAGGTAGTCCACACGTCAAACTTAAAACGCTAATCTGTAACTAAGCTTATTATCTAAGCAAGTAAAATTATTTCCGATGATGATAATACTTAACACCTTTTGACTTATCCCAAATAATTGTAGTATCACTTATTGAAAGAAGATTATAATTATCAAGCGGCTTACTTAAAGAACGATAAACACTATTATTAACTGTATCGGAAGGATTAAAGTATGCATGAATCGCAAAAAATGAAGTATCTAATAAAGTATCTATACTACTCTCCAATTTTAGTTTTTGAGAGGCTAGTGTATCTCCGTTTGCTAAAACAAGCCAAAATTTACCCTCCGAAAAGTTTTTTTTATTTTTAGTTACTGCTCTTAGACTTAGAGTAATAGATGAGAATTCATCATCATCAATATTATTCTCAGGCGGAAAGTGAGAAAAATGAATTTCATAAATCTCATACAATTCACGACACTGAGAAGTAGAATTGATTTCGTTATCATTTGCAGTTCCGCATGCTGTAATCAAAAAGAGAAAAAATAAAATCCCCGGAAAATTGAATTTCTTCATTTCAACAATGAGCTTGTAGTAATAAAATGATTGACTGAAAATTGCCTTATGAAATTAACTATTTCAGACTGTAGAAAATCAATTAATCCCCAAAACTCCACGAAAACCCGCAATTCCGCACATTGCCGTTCTTCGCAATTGTCCTATTTTTGAGCAATATATCCCACAACAGCATGTTCCGAAAATTACTTTCCCTCTTTCTTTTTTGTTGTATTACATGCACCGCAACCGCACAGCTTAATGTTCAGTGGGTTGCCCGCTACACTACTGCAGGCAACAATATAGACCGTGCCCGGGCCATGACGCTTGATGCTTTCGGCAACAGTGTAATTACAGGAACAAGCTGGAACGGCAGCAATTTCGATATCGTCACCACCAAGTTTGATGCGGCTGGAAGTTTGGTTTGGACAGCATCCTACAACGGCGCCGGAAACGATTTTGATGAAGCACGGGCAATTACCACCGATACTGCCGGAAATATTATCGTGACCGGAACAACTGCAACCACAGCCATCAATTACGACATTGCCGTTATCAAATACGATCCAGCCGGAAATTTGTTGTGGGACACCACCTACAATGGGCCGGGCAACAACTACGATGAACCGAACGATGTGACTACCGACAGCGCCGGAAACATTTACATCACCGGCGGCAGCGATGGTTCGGGTTCCGGTGCAGATATTGTTACCATTGCCTATTCGCCTGCGGGTACACAGCTTTGGGCTACACGCTACACCGGAAGCGGTAATAATATTGATGCCGGCAAAGCCATTGCTCTTGACCCTGCCGGAAATGTGTACATCACCGGAACTACGCGCACCAACAGCGTAAACAATCAGGATGTAATTACTATAAAGTACAATGCAGCCGGTGTGCAGCAATGGTTTATCCGCTTCAAC
>CALRTD020000251.1:0-6666 GCA_943371015.1 Synechococcus sp. UW140
TTGAGCGCCAGCAGCCGGTTGAGCAGGGTTGTTGCCTGTGCAATGCGGCTGGCCGGATTGCTGCAGGCGGCAAGTGCATCATACAGCCGTTCGGCCTCCGGAAAAACGGAGCTGTCGTCGGCAAGGGCTGTGTTTTTAAATGCTCCGGCTGGTGTTCTGGTAAATACCGACGAGCATCCGGGTTTAAAAATAATGCCCAGCTGCTCGTGCCGTGTGCCCGGCGGATAATGCATGGCGGCTGCATGTGTAAACAGGCCGGTGTACAAAATGCGCCTGAGCACAGTCTCACTTTTTGTCGCAGCCGAACTCGAAATTGTATCGCCAAAGTTAAACAGCAGCACTCCTGAGCCATCCGGAATAATCCGCTCCTCGCCAAACCCCGCTGTTCCGGCCGAAGCCCAGATCATGCTGATGAATTGCCCGACAACTCCACCCGGCTGATGCAGCCAGAAAGTGGAAGTGTCGGAGTTAACCGTAAACAGGGGTAAGGTGCCGGAATTCATTCGGGCGTTAAATATAGGGCAGAGCGGCGTTGCCGGAATTGTAAATTTTGAACTTTTTTGAAGCGGATGAGCAGAGCATGAAATCCATTTGTAGGAAATATAATTTTACTAGCGCTTTTTATTTTTTCATGTTTGATCAAATAGTCTGATTCCATTTAATACTCGATTTTCCTTCGTTGTAATGATATGCTCATACTTTTTAAAGTTTCCTTGCTCGTCGCCCACCGATACTCCGCTTAGATCATCAAAATCCATTGTAACTCCACTATCGAATTTGATTAAATGATTTTGATAGTGGTCAGTAATCTCCTCAAATGAAATATTTTCTGTTCTCAGAATATCTATTACTTCACTATAAGTTATATCCTGTCCTGGTTTAAGGAACCAAATGTCTATAGATATTCTATCATTTTGAAAGCAAATTGAATCCTGATGAATTTCGATTTTATTCTTTTCGTTTTCAAGACTTATAGTTAAATGGTCATTTTGAATTCCAACGATTTTTAAACTGTCTTCCCAATAAAAGAATTCATACCAGGCATACATAAGCCCTCTTGAACCAATCCCATAATCATTATCGAAATCAGGCTTTCCAAGAGCTTTAATGACCTCGTCTTTTGTCGAACCAATTTGGATAGGACCGAATTTACCTGTCGTTACAAAATCTTTAAGTGATATTATTATCATAATAATATAATATTTTATAATATAATCAGTTAAATCGGGTTATTATTTCAGTTGTTCTTTCATCCATTTGAAATGTGTTGTGTATGGGGGGAGTTTTGAATGGAGTCTGACGTTTTCGGGTTTGGCGTTGAGGGGGATTATTAGCACTAAAGTTCATACGAAGCAGAAAAGTTGATGCTTGCACAAATGTTTCTGTGAAGCAAGTCAACCCCAATAATACGAAACTGTTGTTACCTGCTACTCTTTGCCCCATGTTGCTATTGTTTTCTCTGTCATTGTTTATGTGCTTTTGAAATACGGTAGTATCGTTTGTCAAGCGCATCTCTAGTTCCTTCAATAACTTCACAAACCACATTGCGAATGTGTTTATCTTGCAGAGCGGTGTTGCCGGAATTGTAAATTTTGAACATGGGTGCAGCAGAAATACGAATGTTAACTCATCTGCCGGCAATTGATTCGGATGAAATGATGGTTGTCTCCTCAGCAAAATACGGCTGCAGATGATTCACCGAAAACCTAAAACTATTCTTGCAAGCAGCTCAAATTTAGCTGCTGATGCGCGCTATATATTTACCCGTACGGGTTTCAATGCGTACAGAGTCGCCGGTGTTGATGAACATTGGCACTCTTACTTCTGTGCCGTTTTCAAAGGTGGCTGGTTTTAAGTCGTTGCTTGCAGGAGCGTTTTGCAGGCTTGGTGCGGTCTCCGCAATTTTTCCGATTACAAATTCGGGCATTTCGGCCAGCAATACTTTGTTATTATAAAAGCCCGTATTTATCTGAATGCCTTTTGTGAGAAAATCAGCGCCGTAGTACAGTATTGATAGCGGAATTTGCACCTCTGCATCTTGATCCGTTACAACTGCATGTCCGTTTTCCGTGCGCACATAACTTAGCTTTTTATACTCAACAGGCACATGCTCAAGATAGTCGATTGCATTGAAGCGGTAATAATAGATCTCACCATCATGCAGGTTTCGAACATGCGCCATGAAAAATCCTTTAGTATTTTCCGGATGAACCGAGAAAAACTCATGAATTTGACAAGGAATATCCTTATAAAATATAACCATCCCCTTCACGAAATAATCTCTTGCTTTCATTTTCATAATTATGCAGAAGGGATTTTTATATGCCCCTTCAGGCAAATATAATTAAGCGCCTGTTTGAATTTTATTTTTGCGATTTGTTATCAGGTATTTTTTGCTGACGAGCCCCCTTTACAGTTAGTGTTTCGCGAATATTAAAAAGAAATGTAACGAAGAATGAGGGAAAATCAGCCACAGTAAAGCCGAAGGATGAAAGTACGAACAGCGCTAAGAATCGGCGTATGCTTTTTACATCTGTAACTCTTAACGCATACTTATATTTCCTGCCTGTGCTGCCAATCTCATTTTTTCGAGCTTCCGAAACATAAACGGAATTCCGAATGTTTCTGCCAAAAAAGAAAACACTGCCAGCGGAACATTCAACCAAAGAGAATCATCGTAAACCGGTTGCCCGTTGGGATGCGGTAAACCCGACAAAAAACCGGCAATGGTAATGCACACCGTAAGGATGTAATACATTGAAAGCGCTTTCCTGCCGTTGTCGGTAATGTAGAGATAAAGCAAAACAGCAATACCGGTTGTTACAAGCGTCATCTGCACCATTCCATCATACGTAAATCCGCCTGTGGGCATATTCTCGCCAAGGTTGATGTAGATGTTGTAAAACAAAATAGTTACAACAATCAGCACCATCGAAATAATGAAATGCACTTTAAGCAACTGCAGTGCTTTTGACCGGTACGACTGCACCAAACGGCTTTCTTCGGCTGTGCGTTTGCTGTAAACAAGAGCCGGAATCCCCAGCATGCCCAGCAAACAAGGAATAATAGCCAGCGGTGCCGACAAGCCAAACAACACATCAGGCACCCGCGGTTCGCCATACAGCCTGTTCATTTCGTTTATCGAAGGCATCATTCTGATGTCCCACATAAACGCACAAAACAGTATGTTGATTACTGCCGGAACCAGCAGCGTATATACAAAACCAAAGGTGTTTTTATTGCGGGTTATTCGTTGCTTGTAGTGAATGAAACCGTTCAGCAGTACTGCAATTACGGTTTGTATCAGCACTGTTTTTAGTCCGTAGGGGGCAGGTATGGGTATATTAACCGCCATGCCAAACAGGATGTAATAGAGCATGTTTACCACCAGTCCGATGATTAAGATAATCAGTGTGGACTTTACAAATGCTTGCCAGGTTGGCAGTGTATGCGGGTGGGGGGGAGGGGGCAGTTTAGTTTCTATTTAAAGATAGCGATTTCACACTGTTTAGTTGCCCTTATTTTTTATATCGTCTGAATTTGTAAGGTGTGGGTTTGAAATATGATTGAGCACTTTACTTAGTAAAATATCTGATTTATTAAATTGTCTATATGATGTACCTATTCTGATTAATAGTTAAAAAGTAATGTATATATTTGGTCTAGGGTGCCTATTAGGCAAAAGGTATTTGGAGAGTTGATAATACTCATTTATGGCAGTTGAAATTATTTTTTTTTAAATCGTTCATATTTCAATTTATTGTCAGGAAATTTATAATTTAAAAACTCTTTTAACCATAGTCCTTTTTCTGATACAGTTTCTTTTTTATTATGCTCAAGTTTGGTAATAATATCATTTATTATATTGATATTATCTTGCGGTAGTGTTGGGTTGAAAAGAAAGTCTATAATCTTATAATTGTTATCAAAAGCTATAAACTCTAAACTGTCATTATTTGAACTAAGAAGTTCAAATAAATCATTTGAAACTATGACACGTGGATAACGAGCTAATTTGCTTTCAATACTGTAAGCGTCAATTAGTGCAGAGCTAAATAAGAAATCATCTTTGAAAAAGTGCTTACCAAATGTTACTCCACCTCTAATTAGTATTCCGTTCAACAGTAGTTTTAACTGATATTCAGCAATTAGCTTTGTAAATGAGTGAAAAGTATTAATATTATATGGAGATGAAATAATAATAGAATCTGAAAATTGAATCAGAGTAAATTCAAGATTTTCATATTTAATTCCATTAGTTTCTTTGTGCAGATCTAAGAGTTTTTGAAAGTACTTCTCTTCGCCAGCAGGTCCCTCTAAATCAGACTTAACCATGTCAGAATAGCCTAAAATATCCAAAAAGGCAACAAAGTGATAGTCTAACATATTAATCTGTTTTAGTTGATTCGTTCAATAATCTTACTAAACATTTTTTTAAAATCTCCCATCCTTCTTAAGGCATCATCCCATGTTCCCCCTCCCCATTGACCACCTCTTTCAGTAATAGATGCAGTCATGTTTTGCTTAATATCATATACAGGAACACAAAACTCTTGCATTAGAGGAGCTAAGCTTTGAAAATCAGGAATTGAAGGGGTCGAAATATTATTTACATCAAGTCCATTCGTTAGATCTTCGGTTGTTGAATATTTACTCAAAACTGGAAATAGAAAATCGATTACAGCTTTGGGCAATCTGTCCATCCATAATTTATATCCTGGTTTAGGCTTTCCTTTAAGTAATTTATAATGCTGAGGAATGGCTCCTAAGAATTTTGGCTTGCCTTCTTTAACAGGTAAACCTAAAGCTTTGAAATCAGAAACTATTTTATCATGTTCTCCAATCCATCTATCTAGTATAAGTGAAAGTGTTTTTATTGCTTGAATATTAAACCTATCAGGTGCCACAGGCACGAAGAAACCGTCACATGAAAGAAAGCAACTTCTTGTAAGTGAGCCAGAACTTGGACCAACGTCTATAAAAATGTAATCAAATGAATTTTCATTTCCATACTTTGTAAGAAAGTCGCCTATTGCAACGTATGTTCGTTTTTCATGAATTTTTGTTGAAAATCTTTGTTGGTGAGCTTCGGAGAGAGAATCCTCAATACTACTTAGTTGAACATCTCCTCTTATTAAGTGAAGATTTTTTTTAACTTCAATAGTTTCAACAGATTTGGTATCAACTTCGGGAATATCACCGCTTATTCTTGGTAATAGGATATTTAGTAGTGTAGTGCCAGGTATTTCGTTTTCTTTGCCGGAAGACTCCATTTCGGCATCGAATTTTGCAATTATATCACCAATTAACAATTCCGTAATGTTACACTGAGGATCTGCGTCTACTACAAGTACTTTTTTATTTTGTTCTGCTAATAAGTGTGAAACATTAAATGTTGTAGATGTCTTTGAAACACCACCTTTATGATTGTAGAATGTAATAATTTTCATTGTTGTTGTTATTAATGATTAATACTGATAATAATCAAATATAGATAATAATTACAGTAAATACTAGAAATATTTTTGACTAAGTAAATTATTGATTGTTAACAGATATATTCATTGTTTATTTTTACGCATAACACGAAAATTATATCCCCAATATTGCCACTATACTGTCTATTTGTAAATTAAATTTCACATATATAATTAAATACAAATAAAAAAAGCAGCCCCCCCAAAAAAGAGAGACTGCCTTCCCAAATATCTACCTAAAAAAATCTATTTCTTTTTCCCTTCTTTCTCAGACCCCACAAAATCAATATGCTTTTTCACTTTTCCTTTTTTGGAAACTTCGGCTGAGCCTTCAATACCGTAACCGTCGATCGTGCCTTTTACTTCCACCGTTTCATCGAGTTTGTTGGTGACTGAGCCTTCAAACTCAACATACAGCACTTCTTCGCCTTCGTCTTAATACACCGAGTCAACGATGAGTTATATGGAAATGGCATCGGCACCCATATCGCGGCCAATGAGTTTGGAGCGGAATTTTTCGTTTTAGTGAATACTTGTGAGAAAGAACAAGTTATTCCACACGCTTCTCGAACATCATTCTAATCAGATGAAACACAACGGCCACCACACAAAATATACCAATATGCCAAAACCAGTTTATTATTTGTTCCAGATGTGACATTGTCCAATTACTTGGCTGATAGTCGCTATGGAAGGAAGTGAAATAAATCACAATTCTTTCTAAGGGGAAAAGAATGATAAGGGAAACAAATATTCTTAATACGACATAGTTCCGAAGTCTCTTAATCCAAAGAAGAATAGGAGATAGATAAAGGAGACATTGAAACCAGTATGCATACCAATAAGGGCCTGTAATACGTTGGAGCAGATCTCCTTCATTCGGATTTGTTGTGATTTTTATTTCTGAATACAGACTGGCAATGTTTATGACGAATAAAACCAAGCCTACTACGGGAATGAAGGTGCAGGCTGATTGATCAAATTTTTCGATATGTCTTTTTATTTGGGCAGAACCTAATGATTTGCTGAGTAGCATTACCAGGTTGTAAACTGCAAATCCGAATAATATCGAGAGTAGTAAAGAATTGACCACAACTTAAAGGTACATTTTTAGCCCTCAATTTATACTTTTTACGCAATTACAGCTTTGTACGATTGGATTCCCCCCAACAAAAAAAACAGCCCCCCC
>CALRTD020000252.1:0-6629 GCA_943371015.1 Synechococcus sp. UW140
GTCCTCATCAGTTGCGAGCCACACAACTTCTGCGTCTTTCGCTAATTTTCTGAGTTCAGAAACTACTTTTTCCTTATCGGGCGATACTTCGTAGTGGGGGGTAAATCCTTTTTCGGTATCAACGGCGAGACCTTTTTTAACAAGATCGCGAACGTGACCGAAACTCGACTTCACAAGAAAATCTTTACCCAGAAAGCCTTCAATAGTTTTGGCTTTCGCAGGCGACTCCACAATAACAAGGTTCTTTGCCATACGATACGGTGCTTAAATCATTCAATAATTCATGTCCCGGATTCGAGCCGGGGGGTGCAAAGAAAAACAAAGCAAATCCAAAATTGCAAATCCGGTTGCTCAAATAAATTCGTTTTCCGGTTCTTTACGTAGTAAACCCGGCGAATATTTTTTTTTAAGCTCAACTGCCATTTTGGCAGAAATGGCTTTTTTACCTATTTTTGCACCCTGCATTTCAAAATTGCAGCACAACTGAAATGAGCGAAGACGTAAAAGTGATTGATGAAACCCGACAGGGAGAAGCGATAATGCTAGACGGCAAGCCTGCCGAAGGCTCGCGCAAACTGTTCCTGGAAAGCTACGGTTGTCAGATGAATTTTTCTGACAGCGAAATTGTAGCATCCATCTTAAAAGATCAAGGTTATACGACCACAAAAGATTACACCGAAGCTGATGTAATATTTGTGAATACCTGTGCTATTCGTGAGAATGCAGAGCAGCGTGTACGCAACCGCCTGAGCGAATTTAAAGCCGCAAAACGTAATAAACCTGATATGGTTGTGGGCGTGCTCGGTTGCATGGCCGAACGCCTGAAACATAAGTTTCTTGACGAAGAAAAAATCGTTGATATTGTAGTTGGTCCTGATGCTTACCGTGATCTTCCGAACCTGATCAGCAAAGTAGAAGGCGGCCACAAAGCGGTGAATGTGATTCTCTCGAAAGAGGAAACTTACGCTGATATCACACCGGTTCGTCTCGACAGCAACGGAGTTTCGGCCTTCATCAGCATTATGCGCGGGTGCGATAATATGTGCTCGTTTTGCGTAGTGCCTTTCACCCGCGGCCGCGAACGTTCTCGGGATCCCGAAAGCATTGTAGCCGAAGCTCAGGATCTTTTTGCACGCGGCTACCGCGAGGTTACGCTGCTCGGTCAGAATGTGGACTCTTACCTCTGGGCCGGCGGCGGACTCAAAAAGGAAATTCTCACCGACGAGCAGCGCGCAGCAGCAGTAAATTTTGCTCGCCTGCTCGAAATGGTTGCCTTAGTGCATCCTGATCTGCGCGTGCGTTTCAGCACCTCACATCCGAAAGATATGACTGATGAAGTGCTGCACACCATGGCCAGGTACGAGAATATTTGCAAATACATACACCTCCCTGTGCAAAGCGGCAACAGTGAAGTGCTTGAACGCATGAACCGCGGCTACTCCCGCGAGTGGTACCTGAACCGCGTGGCCGCCATTCGCAGCATTATGCCCGACTGCGCCATCAGTACCGATGTGATTACCGGTTTCTGCGGCGAAACTGAAGAACAGCACAACGACACGATGACATTGATGCAGGAAGTGCAATATGATTTTGCCTACATGTTTGCCTACTCCGAGCGCCCGAAAACAATGGCTGAACGCCAGTTTGCAGATGATATTCCGGAGGAAGTAAAAAAACGCCGCCTCACCGAAATCATCGACCAGCAGCAAATTCATTCGGAAATACGCACAAAAGCACAAGTGGGCAAAGTGCATCGCGTTCTCATCGAACATACTTCAAAACGCGATGAAGACAAGTGGAAAGGACGTAACTCGCAGAACACAGTTGTAGTATTCCCGAAAGGAAACCACAAGCCGGGTGAGTATGTGAATGTGCTTGCAGAAAGCTGTACCAAAACAACGCTGATTGGGGTGGTTGTGGAGTAAATTAGAATGTCGAAAAGTTAATATGTGTTATAAGTATCCAGATATGAAATAATTACACTGAACTTTCGACTTAACAATAAAACACAATGACAAGAGCAGAGCTAAAAACCGTTATCCTATCGAAGTTGAGTCCCTACCACCCTCAAGTACTTGGCTTCTTTGGTTCTTATGCTCGGGGTGAAGAAAATGATCAAAGCGATATAGACCTTTTGCTTGATTGCAGTAAACCACTATCACTGCTCGATTTGGTGAAACTACAGGACGAACTTTCAACTCTTTCAGGTAAGCGTTTTGATATTGTTACACTGAATGCAATTAAAAATGCCAAGCTGAAAGCATACATCATGAAAGACTTTCAATCGCTTGTTTAAGATGAAAGACGACTCAATATTCATTGAACATATACTTGAAGCGATAGACCAAATTATGGACTATACTGAAGGTGTGAATAAAGAGGAATTTGATACAAACAGAATGCGGCAGGATGCAGTTATCAGGCAAATTGAAATTATAGGTGAGGCTGCTAAAAAAATAAGTAGTATAACCACACAAAAGTTCCCTGAAATTCCCTGGAAGCAAATGGCTGGAATGCGAGACAAACTTATCCACAACTACTTTGGCGTCGATATAGGTACAGTTTGGCTCACTGTTAAAAACGACATTCCTCTCTTGCAGCAACAACTAAAAAACCTGATTTAGTATCTTATTTATTGTTGATTTTCTGATCAGAAATTAAATGACCACTCAAGAAATAAAACAACGTTTCGGCATCATCGGCAGCTCGGCGCAGCTTGATCGTGCTATTGATATAGCCATGCAGGTAGCACCTACCGATTTGAGCGTGCTGATTGTGGGTGAAAGCGGTACCGGTAAAGAGGTTTTCCCGAAAATCATCCACCAGCTCAGTAGCCGCAAGCACGGACAGTACATTGCGGTAAACTGCGGCGCTATTCCTGAAGGCACCATAGATTCGGAGCTTTTTGGTCACGAAAAAGGTTCGTTTACCGGAGCCACCGAAGCACGCAAAGGCTCTTTTGAAGTGGCCGACGGAGGCACTATTTTTCTGGACGAAGTGGCCGAAATGCCGCTGGCTACACAGGCGCGCCTGCTGCGTGTGCTCGAAAGCGGTGAGTTTATCCGCGTAGGCTCATCGAAAGTGCAGAAAACAAATGTGCGCGTTGTGGCGGCTACCAATGTAAACATGATGGAAGCCATCAGCCGCAACAAGTTTCGTGAAGATTTGTATTACCGCCTCAGCACTGTGCCCATTGCATTGCCGGCACTTCGCGAGCGCCGCGGCGATATTCATTTGCTTTTCCGCAAGTTCGCCAGCGATTTCGCAACGAAATACAGAATGCCGGTTGTACGGCTTTTGCCGGAAGCCGAAATGGCGCTCAGCAATTACTACTGGCACGGCAATATCCGTCAGCTGAAAAACGTAACCGAACAGCTTTCGATCATCGAAAAAATTCGAGAGATTGATGCGGATACGCTAAAAAAATATTTGCCTGATTACAAAACGTCATCAGCTTCGCTTCCTGTTCTTTCGCGACCGGAAGCAGGAGATCCGCAGGAACGTGAGTTTTTGTATTCAATGATTCAGCAACTCCGTCAAGAACTTAACGACCTCAAAGCAATAACCGCACAGCTTATCCAAAGCGGAGGCCGGATCAATCAGGAACTCATGCCGCAGCAAACCGGCATTCAGAAATATGTGGCTGAACTGCCCGCTCCGGCTCAACTGCCTGCTGCAAACGAAAATCCGGTAGTCATTCAGCACAGCAACTCGTGGACACCCGCCAACGATGAAATTCTCCTGCATGAAGATGTTACGGAAGATTCATTATCCTTGCAGGATAAAGAAATCGAACTGATCCGCCGTGCACTCGAAAAGCACCGGGGCAAACGAAAAAGTGCAGCTCAGGAACTTGGCATTTCAGAACGAACGCTTTACAGAAAAATCAACGAATACGATATTAAGGGATGATGCGCCTGCTGAGATTAACTGTTGTGCTTGTACTTGCACTGCTCTCATTTTCTGAGCAAAGCTGCGGCATTTACAGCTTTACCGGCGGTCGCAAGTTCGATGATTCGGTTACCGTTTCGGTAGCCACTTTTACCAATACAGCATCTTTAGCCAAGCCAACAGTTCCGCAAACTGTTTCTGAGGCGCTGCGTGATGCCATTCAGCGTCAAACCCGCCTCAATTTCGTTTCAGCCAACGCTGATCTCGATTTTTCGGGAGAAATAACTGGTTATTCTGTGGCGCCGGTTGCACTTCAGGGCGGCGGATCAACCGATCAGGCACAGCTGAACCGGCTTACGATCACTGTAAGTGTGAACTATGTTGACAAGATTGAAGAGCAGTACAGTTTTGAATCGTCATTTACCCGGTTTGCTGATTTTCCGGCAGCATCGGCATTGAGCACAGTTGAAGATGCACTGATCAAAGAAATTACTGATCAATTGGTGCAGGACATTATGAACCGATCAATAAATGCCTGGTAAACTGCGCCGCTGCTGATGAATGCAAAACTCCTCTCCGGTTGGCTCGATGCGCCCGACACACTTGGCCGCGAAGCCGGTGCACAGCTTGATGCACTTACAAGGTCGTTTCCGTATTTTCAAACTGCGCAACTGCTTTACATCAAAACGCTGCACAACGAAAACAGCTTTCTCTACAACAATCAACTAAAAGTTGCTGCCGCTTACGCTTCCAACCGGCGAATGCTGTATGAGTTAATTACACGCAAAACACCCGTTGCAGAGAAAACAGTTCCGGAAACAATAACCGTTCAGCCTCAACCCGAACCGATAGCCGAACTAACAGCCCCGGAATTAACGGCAGAAGTTATTGCCGAACCGGTTGTAACTCCCGAACCTGCTGCAACTCCGGAACCCGTGCAAACGGCTTCAGATACAGAAATTGTACAACCCGAATTTCCGAAGAAGCGTTTTGCCGCCAGCGACGAATGGGAAGCCGGAATGCTTCGTCAGCTTCAATTGCTGCACCACTGGCGCAACCAGCCCGAAACCGTAAAACCGGCAACGCAGCCAAAAGAAACACCAGAACCGGCACCACAGCCCGAAGCAGCAACCGAAACAGAAATTTCGGCTCCGGAAGAACCGGCAAGCATAACTGAACCCGGCGAGCCTACTGCTGCCGACGAAATAAACACCCTCCTGTACGTACTTGCCGAACCCGGCGACTGGGAAGATGAGCCGATTACAGAAGAACTTACACCGGAAACAGCCGAAATAACTGCCGAAGAACCGGCAACCTGGGAAGTACAGCCAATTGAGGAAACTGCTGAAGAACAAACAGCCGCAATTGCCGAAACAGAAATCCCGGCACTGCTTGCTCCCGAAAACAGCAGCATTCCGGCAACAGTACCCGACGACCCGATCGAGCAATTGATTTTGGCCGGAGCCGTAAATGCCAGCATCACACAAGAAGTTGACGACCGCTGGCCTTCGCCCGATGAACTTCAGCCCAAGCAGAAAGCAACCGAAGAACCGCCTGCTGCAGAAATCGCAGAAACTCCTGCTACACCAGAAACGCCCGAAACAACTGTAATTGCTGAGGCTGCAGAAGCTGTTCAGGCAGAAGAAACCGGGGAAATGAGTTTCTCAGGCTGGCTGAAAAAGTTAAGCCATCAAACACCTGCTCCCGAACCCGTTGCTGAAACAGTTCAGGAGCCTGTAACTGCCCTGCCCGAGCAAAAAGCCCCCGAAATCAGCACCGAAACACCTGAAAATAAGGTAGCTGAGCAAAATAATACTGATAAAATTGAAGATGAACTGCCGGAAGTTGCGGAAGAAAAAATTCCGACCGAAAAGCAGCAGATTCTCGACCGTTTTATCCGCGAAGAACCACGTATCAAACCCAATAAAAACAAGTTCTACAACCCTGTCAACATGGCCAAACAAAGTGTTCAGGAAAGTGATGAATTTATCACCGAAACACTGGCAAGGATCTATGTGAAACAGGGTAATTTAAGTAAGGCAATTCGGGCATATCAAAAATTGAGTTTGAAGTTTCCGGAAAAAAGCACTTACTTTGCAGCCCTTATTGAAGAACTGAAGCGTACACCTAAATAAATCAACTGCTGAAATGACTACTGTCATCTCCATTCTTATTCTTCTGGTGAGCCTGCTGCTCATCATCGTAGTGCTTGTACAGAACCCCAAAGGCGGCGGACTCGCTTCCGGTTTCTCAGGCGGTAATCAGGTAATGGGCGCGCGCCGCACAGCTGATTTTCTTGAAAAAGCAACTTGGGGCCTCGCAGGCCTGCTCATGCTGATGAGCATTATTTCAACCGGTCTTACCGTTTCTAATGCAGACAGTGCCGGCGAAGAAGAAGTTCAGTCGCAGACCATCGACAAGGCTGCCGAGATGAACGCAAAATCGAAGCAACCGGCTGCTAAGCCTGCTGCACCTGCCCCCGCTCCCGGTCAGCCAGCACCCGCTCCGCCGGCCAAGCCATAAAACATTGCAGGAATTACCTGCCCGGAAAATGTCAGGATGTCACGTCCTGACATTTTCTTTTTCAGGCAACTGAAAAAATGGCGGAAAAGCCCGCCAATGCTGCATTTGGCATAAAAAATGCCGAAAGTGTCTGCAATTAAAACAGAGCATTCTGTTTACCAGTTTTCTAATCACAACTATCAAATTAATATTGTTAAGCAATGGCAAAAGTGAAC